>JAUZOY010000006.1 GCA_030706235.1 Bacteroidota bacterium
ATACAATGAGTATAGTAGAATTTACTTCGAATATAACTTTCCCAAATAATAAGGTAAAATCTTTACATATGACTGAAAAGGAAGATTTATGCTGAATAAAACAGATGAACTTTCAAATAAATATTTCGCTGCTATGCAGCTTACTGGAAGGAGTGGGGTAATACTTATTCTATAAATATTATGCTGCTACGCAGCTGAATACAGATGATCTTGTATCTGCAGGTATAACGGATAGAATAAAACGAAACAAAATTACAAGATAAATTAGTTGAAAGTTAGTATTATGAAATTAAAAAGGTGCGTAGCACTGATGATATTTATAGAAAAACAAAAGAAATATATTTTATGAGGTACAGAGTACCGGTAATATAAAACAATGTTTCGACCTATACATATACTTATTACGATAATTCTTCGGATATTTGTAAATCAAAACTGAAACAAATAACAGGACCGGATGTGACAACTGTTTATCAATATAACAACAATCAATATCTGATAAAATCACAGTTGTATAAGAATGTCAGTGGGACTTTCATATTGATTATAATACTTATTTGTACTATAGTTTGCTCCTAAAGAAAATGTTAAGTAATTAATATGCCTTGATAATGAACAACCAAACCCATAATTAAACTGAGAATTATTATAATTTATGTAGTAGGGGTAAGAAAAATATATGCTTGTTCGTTTTTTCTGAATAAATTAAATCATATTCGCACTTTTCCTGCTATAACGCAAAGATGTTGTCAGTGACGGGGATAGTTAGAATTTTGTTCCAATACTTATGCCAATAAAATTGTAATGTATTTTGTATTTCATTTCAGGAGGTGGTTCAAAGGGGTTAATAATTCTATTGTATGATGAAATCATATTTTGTAATTTATAAGACAAGTCAGTTGTGATGGAAATTCTGTTTGTTAATTTTATTTGAAGTCCAAATCCACATTTTAATAAAAAACCACCATGTTCTATATCATCATATTGTGTCTTATTTTTTTGCCGAAGGAGTACCCGATGTTTAATAAACTAAAAGGGCTTAAATATTTATTTGAAAAATTTAATTTGTAATTTATAAATACAGGATATAGAAGTGCTTCTTGCCATTTATCTATTCCAATTCCAATTCCAAATTGATTATTATGAATTTGTATTCCATTTATTGTTGAAAGATTAATAGAAACTGCATTATTTTTAACAATGTATTCATAACCATTGAAAAATAAAGTAGTATAATTCCCAACCCCAAAAGAAGTGCAAAAAGTATTTTGATTGAAGTATTTGATATTATCCTTTGACTGGCTTATAGCCTGATTTACAAAACAATAAAAAGTAATAAAAGCAAGTAATTTGAATAATTTCATTTTAATTTAGAATTATTTTATCTGAAATAGAGTTATTCCCCAAAAATCCATTAAGAAAATATATTCCTTTGTGAAGATAAGAGATGTAAATATTGTTTTTCGATATATGTTTTTTTACATTGCAATATTACATAATATTTTCAAAAATTTAATTCCAATTATAATTTTTCAATACTCTAAGAAATTTTTTTATCAAAATAAGAAAAGAATACCCTAAAGCTTGCAGCAGTTGGGTTATTCATTTTTAAACCTTGATTCGCATTACAATTTATTATCTACAAAATTTAAAATATTTATTTTTGTACATTCCTATTTTCTATGATTATAAATCAAAAAGATAATAATTTTGAATAACTTAAACTTTTAAAAATGGACTTGAGAACAGGGCGTAAAATTTATTACTATATCAAAATTTATTAAAATGCAATTACATTTTAAGGGAAAGAGTTTAAATTTTGTTAAGAACAATGATAATTATCTGCTTTTAATAATAATAATAACTGCAATAATTTTAAGGCTGATAAATCCTTTTAATATTCCATATACATACGATGAGTTTAGTGCATTATGCAGAACAAATTTCAGGAGTTTTTCTGAGTTAATAGAAAAGGGCGTAAAGATAGACGGACATCCGGCAGGAGTTCAGGTCTTTATATATTATTGGACAAAAATATTCGGCTACTCGGAATTGGTTGTTAAAATACCGTTTATAATTGCAGGAATTATTTCTGTCTATTTGGTTTATTACATTGGGAAGAAATGGTTTAATGGTACTGTGGGCCTTATTAGTTCATCTTATATTGCTACTATTCAGTATACAGTGATGTACAGTCAGATAGCAAGACCATATATATCCGGGTTATTTTTTTCACTGATGATGGTTGTCTTCTGGAATGAAGTTGTTTTTGGAGGAGAAAGAAAAAAATATTTAAAAGCATTTCTATATGTAATATTCAGTTCATTGTGCTGTTATAATCACTATTTCAGCCTTTTATTTGCTGCAATAGTATGGATTACCGGTTTGTTTTTCATTACGAGGGAAAGGATATTACTTTATATAGTTTCAGGCTTATCAATATTTCTTTGCTTTATACCTCATCTGAAAATATTCTTTTATCAATTAAGTGTCGGAGGTGTAGGAACATGGTTGGGCAAACCTCATAATGAATTTTTAATCCAGTACTTAAAGTT
Organism: Bacteroidota bacterium; assembly: GCA_030706235.1. GTDB lineage: Bacteria > Bacteroidota > Bacteroidia > Bacteroidales > GWE2-29-8 > JAUZOY01. The sequence goes on from JAUZOY010000006.1 coordinate 2,556, forward strand.
TATTTTTCATTTTTCACCTTATGTATATGTATTAACCATGGGTATTATTATATTATCTTTAGTGAATAAAGATAATCTTAAAGGGAAGAAAAAATTTATTTTAATTTCCTTATCATGGTTTTTAATACCCTTAATAACCGGTTTTATTTATTCAAGGTATGTAAATCCTGTTCTTCAATTTTCTGTTTTGATTTTCAGTTTTTCTTATTTATTCTTTATTTTTTCTGGATATATTAAAGACTTATCTTACGGTTTTAAAACATTAATAGTTTTTCTGATTTTGATTGTAAATATTATGACTCTTGTGTATGAAAGAAAGTATTATGATTTATTTTATAATACTTCGTATAAAGAAATATTATACGATCATAATAAAATATCAAGAGATTTTAAGAACAAGAGTATTTCTGTATTAAATATAGATAAGTATATATCAGATTATTATGTAAATAAATTAAAATTGGATTCAAATTATATTCCTTTAAGCAGGTTTGGATCTAAGCTAAAATTTATTGAATTTCTTTCCAAACAAGAGAAAAATAAATATTTATTTTTTGGAGAAGCAGATTCATATGGTAGTTATCCTGAATTAGTTCCAATTATTCTTGATTATTACCCTTCAATTATGCAGCAAAAAAATTATACCGGCTCAACATCCTATTTATTCTCAAAAAGTTATAATAGGGGAAAAGATATTGATTCAATATTTTCATATATGGATTTTGAAAAAGAGAATAGATATTGGTCCGGCATTGATAAAAATTATTTGGAGGATACTAATGTATTTAAAGGTAAATATTCTTATTACATGAGTAGCTTATTAGAGTGGGGACCCACTTTTACAAATGATTTAAATAAGCTGTGTACAAGGAGGAATGACTATATTGATATATCTGTAAATATAAAATCTAATGACAATATTAAGGATATCTTATTAGTATCTTCCATGGAAAGTAATAAGAAGATTATCGATTGGAGGACAGAAACTTTGGAGACATATATTTCACCAAGAAGTCGCAATAAGTGGGTAAAAGTGTACCTTAGTGTTAAGTTATCAGATATTTACTTGAATTATCCGAATATAAAAATTAAGATATTTGTATGGAACAGAGGTAAACACAATATTTTGATTGATGATTTTATTGTAAAAGTAAGAAAGGGGAATCCGATAATTTATGGGAATTTTGATAAATTCTAAGAATTGTCGGGGTTAAAAATTGTTAATTATTTAAACAGAACATTCTTAAATAAATTAGTGTGTGTGCTTTAAAGATTTAGTGATTACCATATTTTTAGTAAATAATTTTGTTTGATAAAACAGAACGAGTATTTGTTGCGTTATATTTAAATAAAAAATTTTAGATTTGAGGAAATATATATTAATAACTTTAACAGGTGTATTACTTAATGTTTTATCAGTAAGCAATACATATGCTCAGGGAATTGCAATCGGGAAATGGCGTTCTCATATTCCATATATGCGTTCTTTTGCAGTTGTCGGGACTGAAAATATTATTTATACTGCAAATTATTACGGATTGTTCTATTATGATCTTTCTGATAATTCTTTGGGTAGACTGGATAAAACAAACGGGCTTTCTGATATAGGTATCAGTACAATAGCATATAATGATTCAAAGAAAATATTGGTTATTGGTTATGAAAATGGGAATATTGATTTATTCAATGGTGAGAAGGTTATAAATATTCACGATATAAAAAGTAAACAAATAAGCGGATCAAAAAAATCAATTAATAATATTATTTTCAAAAATAACCTTGCTTATCTTGCCTGTGGTTTCGGAATAGTTGTTTTAGATATTGAAAAAAATGAGATTCGAGATACCTATTTTATAGGAGACAAAGGAACGTCCATAAATATTCTGTCAGTTTCAGCAGATTCTGAATATTTGTATGCAGGTACTGAAGATGGAATATATTATGCAGAGATAAATTCCAGTGCAATTTCAGATTATAATTCATGGAAGAGATTTACGGAAATTCCTTTTGAGGGGGTATCTTACAATACTATGGTTTGCTATAATAATAAAATATATGCAAACCTTTATTCCAAAACTTATAATTCGGATACTCTATATGAATATGATGGAATTAGTTGGTCAATATTTAAACCATATGATACAATACATAAAAAAGTACTGAATATGTCTGTGTCATCCGGTAAATTAATAATAACAAACTATGATGATATAGACGGATTTGATAATAATGAAAATTTAATAGCTCATTATACTGCCTATATACCTGACTTGGTTATTCCCAAGCAATCATATTATGATAAAAATGGTAATGCATGGGTAGCATCAGAAAAAAAAGGTCTTGTTAAATTTGATAAACAAGGTTGGTATAAATTTATATATCCTAACGGGCCCGAAATGGAAATTGTAAAAGGAGCAGATGGAAAAAATGGTAATATCTGGATAACTTCAGGTGGTTATGATAATAGTGGCAACAATCAATGGGTTCATGATGGATTAGCATGTTTTACTGATGAAATATGGAAAACTTATAATAGCGATAATGTACCAGGTCTAAGTTCAATATCAGATATTGTAAATGTTTGTATTTCCCCTTTTGATAATAATATAGTTTATGCAGGTACCTGGAATTATGGAATACTTAAATTTGAAAATAATAAACCGGTAAAAGTATATAATAAAGATAACAGTTCTTTGGATTATATAAAAGATTTAAATTGGATTCGTATAGGCGGACTTACATTTGATTCTGATAATAATCTCTGGATTTCGAATTCAGGAGTAGAAAACTGCCTTTCAGTACTGAAGTCTGATGGTAGTTGGAAATCATTTAATTTTACTGATATTGATGTTGCTGAAAAACCTTATGTCGGAGATTTAATAGTAGATTCATATAATCATAAATGGATGATTCTTGCAAGAGGTCATGGAATAGTGGTTTTTAATGATAATAATACTATTGATGATATTTCTGATGATCATTATATTCAACTTACAAATGTTTCAGGTCAAGGAAATTTACCAAGTACAAATGTAACAAGTATAGCAAAAGATGCAGATGGAGAAATATGGATAGGAACAGATAAGGGTATTGCGGTAATTTATAATCCGGACCAGATATTCAATGGTAAAGTAGCGGATGCACAGCAAATTATAGTTACAGATCAGTCAGGTTTAGCTCAGCATCTTCTTGAAACGGAGACAATTTCGGTTATAAAAGTTGACGGGGCAAATCAGAAGTGGATTGGGACTGAATTATCAGGAGTTTATCTGATGTCAGCTGATGGTACAACTCAAATAAATCATTTTACCAAGGAAAATAGTCCACTACCTTCGAATAATATATTAAACATTGCAATTAATGATAAAACAGGAGAAGTATTTTTAATAACAGATAATGGAGTAGTATCGTATAAAGGTACTGCTACAGCAGCAAGTGAGAGTAATGACGGGCTTGTAGTTTATCCGAATCCGGTTAAAGAAAATTATAATGGAACAATAGCAATTAAAGGGCTTGTTAATAGTGCTGATGTAAAGATTACAGACATGTCAGGGCATGTTGTTTTTGAGACATTAGCAAAAGGAGGACAGGCCATATGGAATGGAAGGAACTTTAATAATGAAAAAGTTAGTACAGGTGTGTATATGGTATATATTTCAAATGAGGATGGTTCAGCAACTGCTACAACCAAAATTCTTTTTATAAAATAAAATGTATTCAAAAATACGTGGAGTTGTATTAAATAGTATAAAATATTCGGATAATAAATTAATTACAAATATTTTCACTGAAAATTTTGGAAGTCAGGCTTTTATTTTAAATATATCGAGAAGTAAAAATGCGGTTTTCAGAACTAATATAATCCAACCGCTTTCTATTTTGGATATTGAAGTTTCATATAAACCAAATAAGGAATTTCAACATATTAAAGATTGTAAACCATTTTATATTTATAAATCTGTATATTATGATATAATAAAAAGTACAATAGTATTATTTCTAACGGAAGTGCTTTATAAATCAATAAGATCTGAAAATGCAAATGAGTCTCTTTTTAATTTCCTTTTAAATTTTATGATAGATTTTGACAGTAAAGCAGAAGATTACAATAATTATCATATTTATTTTTTGCTGGAATTAATGAAGTATATCGGATTTTATCCTTATAATAATTACAGTGAGGAACATTGTTTTTTTGATTTAAAAGAAGGTAATTTTGCATCCTTTCCACCAAATCATAAAAACTATTTAGACCCTATTCAAAGTAAAATTATGTCAGATGCGTTAAATTTAGGGATAAAACACCAAATTGTATTATCTCATGATTCTAAAAAGAATTTATTGTACAATATTCTTTTGTATTATAAGTTTCATATTATAGGATTTAAAGAAGTAAAATCTCATAAAATACTGGAAGATGTTCTGGCATAATAAGTTTTAATTGATAAAAATCAAAACATCTGGTGAAAAGGGAAATATTATTAATGAAACATAACCTTTTTGATGGAAATACGTTTAAAATACATCTCAGGTTAAGAAGTGAATTAAAAGTTCATTTTCTTAAACTTTAAATTACGAAATGAATATTAACTAAAAATCTATAAATATAATAATAAAATTACAATAAATATAAAATAAATAATGAGACAACTCAAAATAAGTAAATCGATTACAAATCGCGAAACGGCATCTCTTGACAAATATCTTCAGGAGATAGGGAGAGAAGAACTTATTTCTGCTGATGAAGAGGTAGCATTAGCTCAGAAAATTAAAGCAGGAGACCAAAGAGCTTTGGAAAAACTTACCAAGGCAAATCTGCGTTTTGTTGTTTCAGTTGCTAAACAATACCAAAATCAGGGTTTAAGTCTGCCGGATTTGATTAATGAAGGAAATCTTGGTTTAATCAAAGCGGCTAAAAGATTTGATGAAACCAGAGGTTTCAAATTTATTTCTTATGCTGTATGGTGGATAAGACAATCAATACTTCAGGCTTTAGCTGAACAATCCAGAATTGTAAGGTTGCCTTTAAATCAGGTTGGTTCATTAAATAAAATTGCTAAGGAAGCTTCAAAATTAGAACAAAAATTCGAAAGAACACCTTCTGCAACTGAATTGGCTAACGCTTTGGAATTACCTGAAGATAAGGTGGCTGATACTCTAAGAGTTTCAACCAGACATGTATCTGTGGATGCTCCACTTGTTCAGGGTGAAGAAGGATGCCTGCTTGATGTATTTATTAATTCCGATTCGCCTGTTGCAGATACTACTCTGATGGCAGAATCTTTATCTAAAGAAATTCAAAGATCTTTATCTACTTTAACTGAAAAAGAAAGAGATGTCATAAATTTCTACTTCGGAATAGGTATGAACCATGGTTTAACTCTTGATGAAATAGGAAATAAATTTGACCTTACCAGAGAAAGAGTAAGACAAATTAAAGAAAAAGCTATCAGAAGATTAAAACATACTTCAAGAAGTAAATTGCTTAAAGCTTATTTAGGTCAGTAAATTTAACTTATTTGACTATAATCAAATAATACTATATAAAAAAATCCCGTATGTTTCTTTTATACATACGGGATTTTTATTAACAACTTAACTAAATTATAAATTTCAGCTATAGTATTCCCTGATCCTGATTAATTAAGATATATCAATATTTGACATGGGTTCTATTATTGAATTAATGTTTTGACTCAATAATTTATTATATTGAAGTATAACCTGACTTACTTTAGGAATTCTTTTTGAAGTAAATTCAATAAGAATTTTTTCTGAATCAGTTTCTAAAAGTTTTATGTTAAAATTGTCATCTTTTTTAGAGATCAACATAGAATACTTTTGCGCTTCCATTTGAAAGTAAATTTAAACCGCAACAAATATATTCTACTAAATATAAAAAAAATTCCGTCTTTAAACCTGTTTTTATGTATTTAAAGACGGAACAGATAAGTATTAAAACCTATATCCTAATAAAAGATACCACGGTTATCTTTAATATCTGATTTCTTTTCAATAGCTTTATAAACTTCATATCCGCCTCTTTGCTGATACTGATCAAGAAGTTGAAGCTTGTATACAGAGAAATCATTTGTAGCAGGAGCCTTTATCATATTGTCAATGAAATATACGAACACTCCGTTAAATCCTTTAGTTGGTTTGGATAATTTATTTGCAGATAATGCAAAAATATTTCCTGCCAGTTCTGGTTCTGGTCCAACTTTAGGAACATTTGGAAAAGCAAAAGAGAATGATTTTAATGTATCAATAGGTTCATTAACTTTTTGAGCCAAAGCTTCCAGACTCATTGAAGGAGAAATCTGAGCTGTTAGATCCTTTATTAATTTTTCGGCTTTCTTTTCTTTTAAAACCAAAGGTTCAATTTCTTTTCTTATTACATCAAGAGGAAGTATTCCTTTCGGTTTAATCTCAGCAAGATATGCAACTACAAATTTTCCACTAACGTCAAATACTTTTGATACATCCCCTTTCTTTGCCTGGTAAGCCCATCTCATCAGTTCTCGTGGAGATTCAAGTCCAGGAATATCACAATCGTTTTCTTTAACATTTTCTGCTAATCTTTTATTTTGTTTTTCTTGCTTTACTGTATTTTCAAAGCTTGCAGTATTAGAAGACTTACTAAGAAATTCCGTAGCTTGAGCATATATTTTCTGGTAAGTTGCATTACTTGGAGCAATTCCAAGAGAAATTACGCCGACTTTAACTTTATTTATAGGTTTGGTTTTATCTGTTACTTTCAAAATATGGTATCCAAAACCTGTTTCAACAACTGACAATTCACCTATTTTACCTTTAATGCAGGCATCGTTAAAAGCTTTAACCATTGACCCATCTGTAAACCATCCAAGATCTCCTGCTTTTTCTTTAGCAGTAGGGTCATCTGACATACCTTTAGCATAAGATTCGAAAACTTGATCCGGAGCTTTTTTCAATATTGCAAGTACACTGTCAGCAATCTTCTTTGCAGCTTCTTTAGAACGGGTGGTTTTTTGCGGATCTGCTCCCATAGCACCTTTATATGCAATTAGGATGTGACTTGCTTTTAAAGAATCAGGTCTTTGCTGCATGTCAAGTAACTTTATCAGTTTGTAAGTACTGTTTTCTATAAATGGTCCATAAATTGTTCCTGTTTTTGATGCAAACATAATTGAATCAATCAAAGGAGAAAAGAATCCTTTTTTATGAAATAAACTATCTAGTTTTGTGTCAGAATTTGCATTTATAAAATCTTCATCTTTTTCTGCCTTTTCAAAACCTTCTTTAATTTTATCAATAGATTTTTCAACCTGTGCAATATCTTCAGTAGATGGTTTAACATCAAATGCTACATATGCTATATCTCGTGTATTTTCATCCTGATAATATTCATATTTGTGATTTTCATAGTATTTTTTTATGTCATCATCATTAAAAGATACGCTTTTATCAGGAACAGAGTTGTATCTTTTTAAAATAAATCTTCCATTTGCAAAAGTATTTTTATCTTCATAATCTCTTCTTGCCTGGCTTCTGGTGATATAAATTCCGTGTCTTATAAGGTTGCTGTATTTCATACCTAATCTGTCAGCTTTTATGGCTTTTTCAATGTTTGACCATTGTTCTCTTACAGCAGGTTCTCTCTGATCAAGAGTTTTAAGGAATTGAACAACCTGTTTTGGATCAAAAGTTCCTGTTTTTGGATCTGAAAAAGCTTTAACAACATATGCATGAGGTTCTTTTCCCTGCACAAGATCAAACAATTCTGCAGAGCTGACAGTTAATCCAAGTTCATCATATTCTTTTTGAAGGATAATATCTCTTACCATCTGACTCCATGCTTGCTGCCTTAGCTGACAAGTAGTTGCCTGATCTACATTTTCTTCGTGAGTTTGCTTTTTATAATTATCAATCTGTTCATTTACTTTCTGATCGAATTCATGGTATGATATTTTCTCACCATTTATTTTAGCTAATTCACCTCGTCCTTTTGAACTTTTTCTCACAAAATCGCCTAAAATAAAAGCTGCAAGTGCAATACCAATTATGGCTACTAAAATACCTGATTTTTTTCTTATTTGACCTATTAATGCCATTTTTTATAGTTTAACTTAAGATAATGTTTACAATTTTTTGCAAACCTACATAAATTTTATCAAATATTCATAAAAAAATTATAAAACCTGAATAGTAGATGAATCATCATTCTAAAATCAGATCATTTATTTAGTTATTTTCTTTTTATATCATGAAAACTATTATTTAAATATCGAAAATTGTAATAAAATATTTATTTTTGCTTCTTATTTTTCTAATAATTTTGATTAAAAAGTTTATTTGTTCTATCGATTTGGAAATCTTTCCTAAATTTATGAGAGTAATTAATTTTATTCTTATATTTATTTTATTTCCGGTATCTTGTAAAGAACATATTGATAAAGTAAATATTAATTCCTTTTTATTTGAACCGGCAATGATTGTTAATTACGAGCAGGATAATACCATAGAAGGAAAATATTTAATAGCTAAAGATATATTTATCAAAGATTCGATTGTTAGTATTAAAATTCCTGATAATTTTTATATTAATAAAAACAATTGCAGAAAATGGATCATTGGGTGGGGAAACAACAAACCGCTATATGATGCAGGGGTTGAAAATCTAAGAACAATTGAAAAAATTGATAATAAAAGAGGAATTATTTTTCTTGGTAAAATATTAAGAGGAAGTGGATTTCCGATTAAAAACCAGAGAATAGTTTTCTGGAATACTAAACCTTCCGGATTTATAAATTCTATTTCAAAACCGATTATTAAACCTTCCGGTTGGCCTGAGTTTTGTGGGTCAAGTGCTTCATTTAGTACAGTGGTTTATGATAGTTTGTTGGGTAAATGGATAATGATATTTAATGAATGTGATACTAATAAAATTCAGATATATGCTGCAATGTCAGATAATCTGACTGATTGGAAACCTGCAAATAAAGGTAATCCCATTTTGAAAGTTTCCGATTTTAAAAATTGTTCCTGGGCAGGCAGGGATAAAAATGGTAATTTAACTCAGACTCCGATTGCTTCCGATATTATCAGATGTAAAAATAAATGGTATTTATTTCTTGATGGATACGACTGTGATGGTAAGCGACATATAGGCATAGCAATAACAGATAAAACTCTGATAGGTCCTTTTAAAATAATCAACAAACCTATCCTTTCTCCGGGGACTAAAAATACCTGGAATGATCAAAGTTGTTTTTATGCTAAAGTTCAAAAGTACAAAGATCATTATATTATGTTTTATGATGGTAGTAATCATAATGGACATGAAAGTATAGGTATGGCAACTTCAAAAAATTTAATATCCTGGAATAATTATGAAAAAAATCCTGTTATTGATCAACATACGGGTTGGAGAAGTTCAAAAGGAACTTCCGAACCAAACTATATTGAAACAAGAAATGATAGTATTTTTCTTTTGATTTCAGGTGCTAAAAAGTTTAAAATAGGTTTTTGGCATCACTATTTAACAAAAAGGATGTATCTGGATAAATCGGGAAATGTTGATGATACACAGTCCGGATTATACATGTCAACAAATGAGGGTAAAAGTTTTACACCCTATAATTATAATCCTGTATTTGTAAATGATTATTCAAATATTTATGAGAATGAACATCTTGGGGGAAATATTAAATTAATAAAAACAGATACAGCTGATTTTCTCTTCTATCAGGCAAAATCAAGTTACAGAGGAATGAAGTATAATATAATGCTCAGAACAAGGAAGAAATAAAGCTAATATGTATTCGCTTTATGCAACTCTTTGTGGATAATGAATATTTCATGATTAACAAGATTTTGGTAATTTGATAATTAGGTTATTTATTAACAATTCCTGAAATTTATGTTGGCAATTATTTTTAATTACTATCATTATTTTAACTAAAAAATTATGTAGGTTTGCCAATTAATATTTTTTACGGAATAGTCAGACAATGAACAGAGATATAATTCAACAGGAGATCGCAGTATTGCTGGATACTATACAGGAACAGACTGTACTTATTTTTAAAAATGGAAACAGAATCCCTCAACTCGAAATAGATATTATTAAATCAAATATTCGTGAATTGTATGATAAGTTTTATGAAATTGAAAAAGAATACAGAAATATGGATTTTGGGATGGATTCCCAAATAGATGCCGTTAAAAAAGAAATCAAAGTAAAACCTAAAAATACAAAGCTGAACTCTCCCAAAGATATCATAACATTTGCAAAGATTGATGAACCTGTAGCTCCAGTTGAAATCAAATTTGAGCCGGTGGATGAAGAAAAAATTATTCCAGTTGAAGTTGTTGAAGAAGAAAGTAAAAGTGAAATTGAAGAAAAAGTTACAGAAGAAATAAAGGAAGAATCAAAAGATATAGCTATTGAAGTCATTAAAGAGGAAATAGTTGAAGAAATAATTGAAAAGTTGAATTTATCTTCTGACGTAATTAATGAAAAAGAAGAAGTTAAAGAAGAAGAAAGTAAACCATTAATTACAGCAACCCATGAATTAAAACCTGAAGTTAGTAATTTATTTAATGAACCTGAACATCAGTCCGAGGAACCTAAAGAAATAGAAAAAGTACAAAAACCTGAAGAGGTAAAACAAGTTAAACAGGAGGTTAAAAAAGATAATTCTAACGAAATAAAATCACAACCTCACAGAACTCAGAAAAATATTAATCCTGTTTCAAATACAGGTGATTTATTTGCTACGCCGACCCTTACTATTGGGGATACTTTGAAACAGGAAAAACAGACACTACTTGAAAAACTTACTCAATCAGGCAAAGAAGATAAAAGTGTGGCTTCAAAACTCCAGAATAATCCGATTTCAGATATCAAAAAAGCGATTGGTATAAATGAAAAATTCCAGTTTATTAATGAACTTTTCAGAGGACATATTCAGGACTATAATGAAGTAATTACTGCTCTTAATAATTTTTCCGGTGCAAATGAAGCTAACATCTACTTCAATCAATTAAAAGAAAAATACAATTGGAATGATGATAATGAATCAGCCAAAACACTTTCTGATATTATACAAAGAAGATACCCTGCTTAGTTGAAAAGGGGGGGGAATAGCTTTTTAACAATTGTTTAATAACATCATATTAAGCTTTTCTTTTACAGATCTCTGTGAAGTTTCCTGTCTTTTCTGCGGAGCACTGTGAAATGGAAACATTAATGATGCGATAATTTTTATTTCAGAAGTTCATTAATAATATCTTCAGATCTGATATTTTCAGATTCAGCTTTGTAATTAATAATAAGCCTGTGTCTTAAGATTGAAGGAGCAACTTTTTGAATATCTTCAATATCCGGGGAATATTTACCATTTAATGCTGCAAGAGTTTTAGCTCCTATAATAAGGTTTTGAGATGCTCTGGGTCCTGCACCCCAATAAATATATTCATTGGTAATTTTTGCAGAATTCTTCATATTAGGTCTTGTTTTAGAAACAAGATTCACCGCATATTGGTATAAGTTATCTGTTACAGGAATTCTTTTAATGAGTTCCTGGAAAAATATTATCTGTTCAGAACTCAGAATGACTTCAAGATTTGGAATATAATTTGTAGTAGTTTTCTTGACAATATTTATTTCTTCATCCATAGAAGGGTAGTCCAGTTTCACATTAAGCATAAAACGGTCAAGTTGAGCTTCGGGTAAAGGGTATGTACCTTCCTGTTCTATAGGATTTTGAGTTGCCAGAACAAAAAATGGTTCTGAAAGTTTGTATGTATTTCCGGCAGCTGTCACCGCTTTTTCCTGCATAGCTTCAAGAAGAGCAGATTGAGTTTTGGGAGGAGTTCTGTTTATTTCATCTGCAAGAATAATATTTGCAAATATAGGCCCTTTCATAAATCTGAATTTTCTTGATTCATCAAGAATTTCTGTTCCGATAATATCAGAAGGCATAAGGTCGGGAGTAAATTGTATTCTGTTGAATGACAGCCCAAGGGTTCTGGAAATGGTGTTAACCATCAATGTTTTTGCTAATCCAGGAACACCCAATAGCAGACAATGTCCGTTACTGAATATTGAAATCAGCAATTCTTTTATAACTTCATCCTGACCGATTATTACTTTATTAATTTCATTTTTCAGAATTTCATATTTCTTTGCAAAATCGTTTAATGCTTCTACATCAGATTGATAGTTCATTTTCTTCTCTATTAGTTATTCCAATTATGTGTAAATTTACAATTTTTATAATCATTATTGATATCTATATAAAAATTAGATTTTTTTGTATTGATCCACTCACTTATTGCTTTAGATTTCTTGGAATTAAGTGCTTGTTCCTGGACTAGCTGGTAATCATCTTTCAGATTAGCTTTATGTGGTTCTATCCTAGACTTTAGTAATACAATTCTGTAAGCCTGTTTGCCATCATCAGTTTTCATATATAATGGTTTTGACACTTCGCCGGGTTTCATTTTATCAACGGAGAAAAAGAGTGATGGCTCAACATCTTTCGGGTCAAAATGAGAATTTCCGCTAACTCTGTTTATCATCAATCCTCCGCTCATTTTTGTATTTATATCATCGGAAAATTTTGCTGCAGCAGCGCTGAATGTGACAGAGTCTTTTCTGATTAAATTTGCAATACTGTCAAGATATAATCTGGCTTTATCAAGTTCAAGGGGTGATACTTTAGGAATCAGAAGTATATGTCTTACATTTACTTCTTCACCTCTTCTTTCAATCATTTGAATAATATGAAATCCTGCTTTACTTTCTATAATATTTGATACTTCACCAGGTTTAAGATTAAAGGCAACTGCTTCAAATTCAGGATATAATTCTCCTCTGGGGTAAAATCCTAATTCTCCTCCGTTTTTTGAAGATCCGGGATCTTCGGAATAAAGAACTGCTAATGCAGAAAAATCTTCACCTTTGAGGATCCTTTCTCTAAGCTTATCCAACTTCACTCTAACTTCTTGTTTTTCTATTTCGCTTATTGGAGGTTGTTTGACAATCTGAGCTATCTCAATTTCAGATCCAACTAATGGAATGCTATCCGAAGGAATACTATTAAAAAAAGTTTTTACTTCACTTGGTGTGATTTTAATATTTTCAGTAATTTTGGATTGTACATTGTTTATCTGTAACTGTTCTTTAACAATAGGTCTGTATTCTGCTTTGAGCTGAATGATAGATTTTTTATAAAATTCTTCAAGTTTTTCTTTAGAGCCTACCTGAGCAACAAAATATCTGATTCTTTTGTCTAATTCATTTTCTATTTGTGCATCTGTAATTTTAACACTGTCAACTTGAGCCTGACTTAACAGGAGTTTCTGAAAAAGCATTTCTTCAAGTATCTGACATTTCAAAAGGTCAGTTCCTATTTGTCCTTGTGATATGTATTGATTATAAAGATCTTCAACCGAAGATTGCAATATTATATTATTACCTACTTTTGCAACTACTCTGTCAATAACTTTATCCTTTTGAATCTGGGCATTTACTGCTGCAATAAATCCAATCTGCAATATTAAAATTATTAATAACTTTCTCATTTATCTCATTTATGTTACTATCAACTAACGTCAATATTCTTAAAAATTACACAAACCTACGTGATTTTTATTTAATATATAGCTCCTATTGCAAAAAATGTAATTTAATATATTAGTTTGTCATTGTATAACAGTATGTTATAGTTTTAATTATATCAGCAAATAAAATTTAATGATAATTCCTGTTAAGATTTTTATATTACCTTTGTGGTTCATAAAATTTTTTATCGTAATTTAAGTTACATGTTTAAAAAGCATTATAGGGAATAAACTGATTTATGGATATTTTATCAATTAAACAACGATTAGGGATTATAGGAAATTCACCTCTACTTGAAAGAGCAATTGATATTGCCCGTCAGGTTGCATCAACTGATCTGACTGTTTTGATAAATGGGGAAAGTGGTACCGGTAAAGAATTTTTTCCGAAGATAATCCATCAGCTTAGTTCACGAAAGCATGGTGAATATATTGCTGTTAATTGTGGTGCTATTCCTGAAGGGACGATAGATTCTGAATTGTTTGGACATGAAAAGGGCTCCTTTACAGGAGCAAATGAGGCTCGTAAAGGGTATTTTGAAGTAGTTCACGGAGGAACTATTTTTTTGGATGAAGTTGCAGAACTTCCATTACTGACACAAGTCAGATTATTAAGAGTTCTGGAGACCGGAGAATTTATCCGGGTCGGATCTTCTAAAGTTCAGAAAACAAATGCAAGAGTAGTTGCAGCAACAAATATTGACATTCCTGAAGCTATCCAGAGAGGAAAATTCAGGGAAGACCTTTATTATCGTCTCAATACTGTACCTATAAAAGTTCCTGCTTTGAGAGAAAGAAAAGAAGATATAATTCTTCTTTTTAAACGATTTTCAAATGATTTTGCTGAGAAGTACAGAATGCCTCCTATGCAACTTGATGAAGAAGCTAAAAAAATGCTTATTGATTATCACTGGCCGGGAAATATAAGGCAGCTAAAAAATATTACAGAACAGATCTCGGTAATTGAAAAGGAAAAAATTATTTCCGCTGCTGTTCTTTCAAAATATCTTCCTGTTTTCAATGAGAGGATAAACCTTCCTGTTTTATTTTCAGGTCAGACAGGTACTGCCCATCAACCTGATTATACAACTGAAAGAGATATCATGTACAGGTTTCTTCTCGACATGAAAAAGGATCTTAATGAACTTAAAAAAGTTGTATATGATATTATTGAAAATGACTCTGACACTAAAATTTTTCAGAAAAGCGATGCCTCTTATATAAAACAGTTACATAAAGATTTTGGTCATATACCTGAAAAAGAACCTGTTCACCATAATATTGAAGAAGGTCATATTATTGAACCGGCATTTGATATGAATGATAATTATGAAATAACTGAAGAGTATGTTCAGGAAGAAGAATCATTATCAATAGAAAACAAAGAAAAAGAATTAATCTTTAAAGCTTTGGAAAAACATAAAGGTAACCGTAAAACAGCATCTGCTGAACTTGGCATTTCTGAAAGAACTCTATACAGAAAAATCAAACTATTTAACCTCGATGTCTGATAAATAATGAGAAAATTAAAAATTAAAAAACATTTATTATTTATCTTTTGTAATTTATCCTTTGTTCTTTTGTTCAGTGGTTGTGGCCTTTATTCATTTACAGGAACTTCAATTTCCCCTGAAGTAAAAACAGTATCGGTTCAATATTTCAACAATTATGCTCCGATAGTACAGCCTACATTGAGTCAATTGCTGACAGAAACTCTTAAGGAAAGATTCCAAAATCAGACACGTCTGACTCTAGTTGAACGTGGAGGAGACTTGAATTTTAAAGGGACCATTACAGGTTATTCAACAAGTCCTGCTGCAATTCAAAGTAACGAAACCGCAGCACTTAATCAATTAACTATTACTATTACTGTCAAGTTTACAAATAGCATTGATGAAAAACAAAATTTTGAAAAAACTTTTACTCGTTTTGAACAATATTCAAGCAAACAAAACTTTTCATCTGTTGAAGCCAGTATTGATAAACAAATAGTTGATGCTTTGGTTGATGATATTTTTAATAATTCTGTTATAAACTGGTAATAAAGTGAACAAACAACAATTTTTAAATTATCTTGAAAATCCGGAACTGCTCGATGAATCAACCATCGATCAGATGAATAAACTTATTGAGGAATTCAAATATTGTCAGACTGCTCACTTACTCTATCTTAAAAATCTACATAAGATAAACAGCATTCATTATTATAATCAGCTTAAAGTTACAGCTGCTTATACTTCTGATCGTAAAGCATTGTATCATTTGATAAATGATATCTTTGAAGAAAACAAAACAACTTCGATATCTTCAGAAATAATTGAAAATGAAGTTGAAATTACTTCAACAAGTTCTGATATAATTGAACAGGAAACAATAACTGAATCTGAAGAAGTAGTTACTGAAGAAACAAATTCAATACTTTCGGAAACAATTGAAAAAGAAAGTGAAATAACTACAATTAGTGCTGATATAATTGAAGAAGCATTAACTGAATCAGCCATAAAAATTACTGAAGAAACAGAAACAACTTCGATATCTTCCGAAATAATTGAAAAAAAAGTTGAGATTACTTCAACAAGTTCTGATATAATTGAACAGGAAATAATAACTGAATCTGAAGAATCAATTAAAGAAGAAGCAGGAAAAATAAATGAAGAAATATCAAATATAACATTAGTCGAAGAAAAGTCTGAAGATTCTGTTAATGATGATTATTCACAGATTTCATTAGAAATAAATGAAGAAATAAGAAAAATTAAAGAGAGTATAAGCGGTAAAGAAGAAAAAAAAAAGCCTGAACGAATCACAGAAAAATTAAATCATGAAGATTCAACAGAAAAAACTTTATTATCGTTTACTGATTGGTTGAAAGTTGCCGGTCAGAAAACATTTAAAATTTCAGAAGAAACATCACGGGAAAAAGTTGTTGAAAGTCAGGAAAAATCAAGCAATGATATTATTGAAAAGTTTATTGCTACACAACCTGTAATTTCAGCTCCAAAGACAGAATTTTTTTCACCAATAAATGTAGCAAAACAGAGTGTAGTTGATAATGAGGAACTTGTAACTGAAACTTTGGCGAAAATTTATATTAAACAGGGTAATTTTCAGAAGGCAATAAAAATTTATGAAAAATTATCTGCTTCATATCCGGAAAAAAATACTTACTTTGCAGAGCAAATTAAATTGATTAACGAACCTAATAAATAATTAGAACACAATGTATATATTTTTAACAGTCTTAATTCTTATAACCTGTATTTTCCTTATTCTTATTGTATTAATTCAGAACTCAAAAGGTGGAGGTCTTGCATCAAACTTTGCATCCTCAAACCAGATTATGGGAGTTAAGAAAACAACCGATGTTCTTGAAAAATTAACATGGGGATTTGCTATTGCTCTTTTGGTTCTCAGTCTTGCAGCAAATTTTGTTATTCCAAGAGGCGGTGAAAAAAAAGCTGCCGGTACAGAATTGAAAGATCAGTTGGAAAATATGGCTATGCCTCAACAAATGCCAACTCAAGGTCAGCAACAGGGACAACAACAACAACAGGGACAACAAAAGCCTCAGCAACAACAAACTGCTCCTGATAAAAAATAAAACTGAACCTGTTTTTCATATAAATTAAAAATACCTCTTGGAAATAAGAGGTATTTTTTTTTCAATTTATCTGCGAATTCGGAAATTCGTAATCAGCTGAATATAAATTTCTTTAAGATATTGGTAAAAAGGGAGAAGGATGTGAGATGACCTGTCAGCGTGCTTGCACCTGACAGCGTCAAATAGGATATTAAGTATTATAATAACGCTTACAGGGTCCGAAGGACCTGTCAGGTTGTTAAGTAATTTAAATTAATATTATGTAAATAGAATAGTAGTATGCCCTGTAAAAAATATTATTTTTGATTCAGACGGTTTGCTGTTTATTTTTCGGGTATAACAGGGATGCAATAACACTAATCAGAAGTATAGTTAAAATAATATATAATGAGTACACCGTCTTGAATCCTACTTCTTTAAGATAGTCTGATAATACTAATTTTGTGCCTATAAATATCAGAAGGACAGATAGTCCTGCTTTCAGATAATGGAATTTATTCATGAAATTTATCAGGAGGAAGAATAAAGATCTTAATCCGAGAATTGCAAAAATATTGGAGAAAAATACTACAAAAGGATCTCTTGTAACTGAAAAAATTGCCGGAATTGAATCAACTGCAAACAAAAGATCTGTAAATTCAATTATTATTAATACCATAAAAAGAGGAGTGATCATGATCTTTCCTCGTCTTTTTATAAAGAAATAATCTTTCAGGTATCTTGGAAAAACAGAAAAATGTTTGGAAAAGAATTTAATTATCTTATTG
Organism: Bacteroidota bacterium; assembly: GCA_030706235.1. Taxonomy (GTDB): domain Bacteria; phylum Bacteroidota; class Bacteroidia; order Bacteroidales; family GWE2-29-8; genus JAUZOY01. Next base: position 20,535 of record JAUZOY010000006.1, read on the forward strand.
TTACCGGTTTCAATTTTTTCTTCTTTGTTTCTTTCAATAAACATCCTAATGCCGGTATAAAGAAGAAAAATTCCGAATACAATTAATAGCCATTCAAATTTTTGTAGAAGAGCCGCTCCTGCAAATATAAAGATGAATCTTAGAATGATAGCCCCGAGAATTCCGAAAAACAATACTCTTTTATAATTTTTAACGCTAACAGAATATGCAAGCAATATCATAAGTATTACAAATATATTATCGACAGATAAGCTATATTCGATTAAATAACCAGTAATATATTCAAGCGACATATTCTGTCTGTAATTTTGTATACTTTGCTGAAAATCATTCTTATCAATACCAAATAAAGACCCATATTTATTTTTAATATGTTCCAGTCGGGATATATCATTTATTCCGTGAATTTTATCTCCATAAAACAGAATGAAAAAGTAGAATAGAATAGCACACCCAACCCATATCAGAGTCCATATAGTTGATTCTTTGAGTGTAACTTTATGTCTTCCTTTCCCGACAATAAAAAGATCAGCATAAATAACCGTAAGAACAAATATTAAAAAAAAGGAGAAATAAACAATTTCCGGACTTAAAGTCATTGGTTTATAAAATTAACTTTATATTTTTCTGATACATCCCGAAGGACAATATATTTGAATAAACTATCTAATTATTCTATAGTTATGTAGTACGGAAGTCTTGCCTGAGCTCCACTCATGTGTAAAACAGATTTCACATCATTATAAAATCTGTAGTTATCGCCAAGTTCATATTTTATTAAATATGTTTCAGCTTCTCCGGACAAATATTTCATTAGTAAACTGAAAGGTTCTTCCTGTTTAGGTAATTCAACTATTTTATATTTTTTAAGTTTAGCCAGTTCTGCAGCCAGTTTAACGGCATCATTCAGACCTCCGATTTTATCAACTAAACCTATATGCAATGCATCGACACCGCTCCATACTCTTCCCTGCCCAATACTATCAACTCTTGCTTTATTTATATGTCTGCCGTCAGATACTTTGGTAATAAAAGAATCATAAATATTTTCGACTTCTCTTTGAACAATTATTCTTTCTTCATTATTCATAGGGCGGTAGAAAGCAGCAATGTCTGCGAATTTGTTGGTTTTAACATTATCTACAGTTATTCCAAGTTTTTCATTTAGAAGTTTTTTGGAATTGAGGAGTACTCCGAAAACACCAATTGAACCGGTAATAGTGTTTGGTTCAGCAACTATCTTTGTTGCAGCACATGAAATATAATAACCTCCTGAAGCTGCATAATCGCCCATCGAAACAACTACAGGTTTCACTTTTGATGCAAGCAGAACTTCTCTCCATATAATATCTGAAGCAAGAGCACTTCCACCGGGTGAATTAACTCTGAATACTATTGATTTTATCTTATTGTTAAGTCGTGCATCCCTGATTACTTTGGACAATCTGTCAGAACCTATATTATCTTCATTTCCTTCTCCGGGAATTATGTCTCCCTGAGCATATATTATTGCAATTTTATCTTTTGGTTGAGGTTCTTCTTTGGGAGTAGTTTTTTGTCCGTCTGATTTAATATATTTGTTCAGAGTTACAAATTCTATTTTATCATTTGGCTTATTACCAAGTTTCTTATTAATTTCAGTTAAGAATTCATCTCTATACATCAGTTTATCAATGAGTTTATACTTAACTGCATCTTTTGCATTCTGTACTTTAAGGTTATCAACAATATCTTTGAGTTCATTTAAACCGATTTTTCTTGATTCAGAAATACCTTTCAAAATGTGATTGAAAATTGAATTGAGATAAGTGCTTGTCTGTAATCTGTTTTCATTGCTCATCTTGTCAAGCATAAGTGATTCTACAGCACTCTTGAATTTTCCATGACGAACTATCTGAGGTTCAACTCCGAGTTTTTCCAAAGCACCTTTTAAGAAAATAATGTTTGCATTAAGTCCTTTAAATTCAACAACACCTTCAGGATACAGGTATATTTTGTCCGCAACAGAAGCAATATAATATGCTCCCTGTGTCATACTTTCACTATAACATACAATAAATTTACCAGATTTTTTGAAATCTAAAAGTGCATTTCTGATATCTTCAATAGTTGCTATTCCGGTTTTAATATATGAAAGGTCAAGATAAATACCTTTGATATTATTATCTGTTTTTGCATTTTTCAAACATTCTATAATATTGTTTAAACCAAGGCTTTGTTTAGGTGAAAAATTTGAAAAGTTAAATCCTTTAAGAGGATTCAACGGTGCTCTGTCTGTTATTTCTTCGCTCAGCTTTATTTGTAAGACAGAATTTTCTTTAATTCCTGTTATTTCAGGTTTGCCAATGGAAGCTGCTATAGCAAACATGATTATAAAGAACAAAACTATCATAATAATTGATGAGAGTAAGAATCCCAACATTGATGCGAACATGAATTTAAAGAATTGTTTCATAAAAACTTATTATTAAGTATTTTCCTTTTTATTATTAATAACTATCACAAATTTACACAAATTTTATAATATGGATTTTTATATCTTGTAGTATTAAACACTTTTTATGTTACTAAATTTCATTAACAGAGGATCTAAAGTTATTTGAAAAATATTAGAAACTGTTTGGAATTAATAAAAAGAATTATGTACAGCAGAAAATTAAGCACTCACCCCCAACTCCTCTCCCAAAGGTGAGGGGCGTAAAACCCTTTTTATCAAACTATAAGCTTAAGATATAGCTTATTCAAAATAGTTTTAAAAATAAAATCAAAACAATTTCTAACAGTTAGAAATTAATTATCCCGGTCAATTAATGGTGAATTTTGACGTTATATAAGCAACCTTTTCCCTACATTAATGAACACAATAAAATCCTGTTTTACACATATATTAAGTATATTAGAATTTATCAGGAAGAAAAGTGGGCTTTTTATATTTTTGAAAGCACAATCTGCTTCAGTATGTTCTTCCATATTAGACTTTTCAATCACAATATTTTTAACTGAAATCATTGGAATTTGGTACGGATTTTCTTCTGTTACCGGTACTTTTTCCGGTGGAATAGTAAGTTTTCTACTTAATCGTACCTGGGTTTTCAGAACTGTTGATGAAAATAAATTTGTTCAGATACAAAGATTTGTGTTAGTATGGATTTCAAGTTTGATTTTGAATTTTTCAGGTTTATTACTTCTTACTAAGTATTTGAATATTAATTATCTTATCTCTAAAATAATAATCTCAATTATTGTTGGGATATTATTCAGATATAATCTTCATAGAATATTTGTTTTTAAAAAAGTAGAAAATTAAGAGAACTGAGCGATCTCACCGGTGACGAATATCATCAACTGAAAATTTTTTCTTTTTCTGAATAATAAAAATTTACGTAAATTTGTAATTAGCATAGACTAATGAAATTTATGGAACCGAAGGTCAGTTTTTCAGAAGAAACATTAAAACTTTCAGAAAAGATAATCAGTCATTATCCGGAAGGGAGGCAGAAGTCTGCTCTGATTCCTATACTTCATCTTGCTCAGGCCGAATTCGGAGGTTGGTTAAGTGTGGAAGCAATGGATTATGTTGCCGGTCTGTTAAAACTTAAACCTATAGAAATATATGAAGTGGCTACATTTTATACTATGTATAATCTTAAACCCACAGGAAAATGTGTCATTGAAGTTTGCAGGACGGGACCTTGCTGGCTGATGGGCGCAGAGAAAATAATTGAACACCTGGAAAAGAAATTGGGAATAAAAGCAGGAGAAACTACTACTGATGGAAAATTTACCCTTAAAGTTACAGAATGTCTGGCTGCATGTGGTAATTCCCCGGTAATTCAGATTGGAGAGAAATATTATGTAAATATGGATGTGGAGAAAGCAGATAATTTAATTCAGAATTTAAATGAAGGAATGAGAGTTTAAATAATAATGAGCATAAAGATATTATTTGAAAATATTGATGTTGACGGTATAGACAGTTTTGAGGTATATAGAAAGCTGGGTGGATATAACTCTGTAGAGAAAGCATTGAAGAATATGAGTCCTGAAGATATAGTGGAGGAGGTTAAGAAATCGGGATTAAGGGGAAGAGGAGGTGCCGGCTTTCCTACAGGTATGAAATGGAGCTTTATTGATAAAGCTCCCGGAAAGTCTCATTACCTTATATATAATGCCGATGAAAGTGAACCAGGAACCTTCAAGGACAGACATCTTATGCAATACAATCCACATTTGCTTATTGAAGGACTGATACTTTCATGTTATGCGATCAGGAGTAATACTTCTTATATCTACATACGTGGTGAATTGATGTATGTAATGAGAATACTTGAAAAAGCTATCGAAGAAGCTTATGCTAATGGCTTTCTTGGAAAGAATATTCTCGGTACTGATTTTTCCCTTGATATATATTGTCATCCCGGGGCAGCAGCTTATATCTGTGGTGAGGAAACGGGTTTGATAGAATCTCTGGAAGGTAAAAGAGGAAATCCCAGGTTGAAACCTCCATTTCCTGCACTGAACGGATTGTTCGGCTTTCCTACAATAATAAATAATGTGGAAACTCTGGCTACTGTTCCCTGGATAATCAATAATGGGGGAGAACAATATGCAAAAATTGGGATTGGCAAGAGTACAGGAACAAAACTGATTTCTGCATGCGGACACATAAATAAACCCGGTGTATATGAAATTGAACTTGGCTTATCGGTAGAAGAATTTATTTACAGTGATGAATATTGCGGAGGTATAAAAAACGGAAAGAAACTAAAAGCAGTGGTTGCCGGAGGTTCTTCTGTTCCTATACTTCCTGCTGAACTTATATTGAAAACAGCAAAAGGAGAGCCGCGTCTTTTAAGCTATGAGTCCTTAAGCGAAGGAGGTTTTGAAACCGGTACAATGCTTGGTTCCGGAGGATTTATAGTTATGGATGAGGATACAAGTATAGTAAAAAATCTGCTGACATTTACACGGTTTTACAGGCATGAATCATGCGGACAATGTTCTCCGTGCCGTGAAGGAACAGCGTGGATGGAAAAAATACTTAACAGAATTGTTGAAGGTAAAGGAAATGAAAAGGATATAGACCTTCTTATGGATATAGCAAATAATATTGAAGGTAATACTATATGTCCGCTTGGTGATGCTGCGGCATGGCCTGTACAAAGTGCTATAAAACATTTCCGGGATGAATTTTTAATAAAACCGGAAATAGTGTAAAACAACTGTGAGCTTAAAAACCAATATATATGGTGAAAGTAACGATAGATAATATTGACGTTGAAGTAGAAGAAGGAACTACAATTCTTAATGCAGCCAGGAAAATTGGTGGAAAGATTGTTCCTCCTGCAATGTGCTATTATTCAAAGCTGGCAGGTTCAGGGGGAAAATGCAGAACATGTCTTGTAAAAGTAACTCAGGGTTCTGACAAAGACCCAAGACCAATGCCAAAACTTGTTGCATCATGTTCTACTCCTGTTCAGAATGGAATGATAGTACAGAATATAACCTCACCTGAAGTCCTGGAAACAAGAAAGGCTATTGTTGAGTTTTTACTATTGAACCATCCCCTTGACTGTCCGGTATGTGATCAGGCAGGAGAATGTGATCTGCAGGATTTGTCATATAATCATGGATCATCATTGACAAGAACAGAAGAACCCCGAAGAACATTTGAAATGATTGATGTCGGTAGCAAGATAAAGTTGCATATGAACAGGTGTATTTTATGTTACCGTTGTGTTTATACTGCCGATCAGATAACTGACAAAAGAGTTCATGGAGTTCTTGAAAGAGGAGATAGGTGTGAGATAGGAACTTACATAAAAAATGTTATAGATAATGATTTTTCGGGTAATATAATAGATGTCTGTCCTGTAGGTGCACTGACAGATATGACATTTCGATTTAAAAGCAGGGTATGGTTTACAAATCCTTACGATGCACACAGAGCTTGTCCTAAATGCTCAGGAAAAGTTGTAATATGGCTATCGGGAAACAAGATATTAAGAGTTACAGGTAGGAAAGATGAGTATGGTGAAGTTGAAGAATTTATCTGCAATGAATGCCGGTTCGATAAAAAAGAAATGAGTGACTGGATAGTTGAAAAACCAAGGAAAATAAAAAGGAATTCGGTAATATCCCAAAATCATTATGAATTGATCAATAAATATGGAAGTCATGGATGAAATAATATTTAAAACGATATTAATTATTATCATATTTATTATTACCCTGTTAATAGCATTATATTCAACCTGGGCTGAGAGGAAAATAGCTGCGGTAATGCAGGACCGAAGAGGCCCGAACAGAGCAGGTCCCTTTGGTTTATTTCAACCTTTGGCTGATGGAGTAAAGATGTTTATGAAGGAGGAGATCATTCCCGCATTTTCAGAAAAAGCATTATTTATTCTGGGCCCTTGTATTGCCATGATAACTGCATGTATGACCAGTGTTATAATCCCATGGGGAAGTGAATTGACAATAGGAGGTAGAATATATAGCTTGCAGATCACTGATATAAATATTGGAATACTTTATATTTTCGCGATGGTTTCAATAGGTGTCTATGGTATTATGATTGGAGGATGGGCTTCTAATAATAAATATTCATTGCTAGGTGCTGTCAGAGCAGCTTCTCAGATGATAAGTTATGAAATTGCTATGGGAATGTCTATAATAGGCTTATTACTTATGTCTGGATCATTAAGCTTAAAAGATATTGTTGAACAACAACCTGGGTTGCATTGGAATGTCTTCTACCAACCAGTAGGATTTTTGATATTTCTTATCTGTGTTTTCGCTGAAACAAACCGATCCCCGTTTGATTTGCCTGAATGTGAAACAGAACTGATCGGAGGTTACAATGTTGAGTATAGTAGCATGAAACTCGGTTTCTATTTGTTTGCAGAATACATTAACATGTTTATATCTTCAGCCGTTATTGTAACATTGTTTTTTGGTGGTTACAACATTCCGTTCATTCATAGCATTGGTCTGGAACAAAATACTGTTGCTATTCTTCAGATAATTTTTCTTTTTGCTAAAATATTCTTTTTCATATTCTTCTTTATGTGGGTAAGATGGACTTTACCACGATTCAGATATGATCAGTTGATGAATCTTGGATGGAAAGTCCTTGTTCCGGTAGCTGTAGCAAATATTATTGTATGTGCTTTGTTTACTACTAAGTTTTAATTAGTATTTTTGCCGTGGAATAATGGATGATAAATAGATAGGAAATTTATACTTTAATATTTTAAATAAATGAGAAAATTAATATTTATATTTTCCGGAATTATAATATTCAGCTGGAATACAGGATGTAATAATTCCAAATACGCAAAAGAAAAAGCTCAGATAGACAGTCTGAATATTATGATTGAAAAAGCTGAAGCTAAATTGAATAATATTGATGATAAGGAAGTTGATAAAAAATTTGAAATATATCAGAAGAACCTGAACGAAATCAAGGATAATTTTAATGATAAAAGAGAAGAAGGTGTTTGGGATGTAATTGTTGTTTATGGAAATATTAAAAAACCATTAAAATCATATTTAAAGAATAATGCTAAATACCATGAAGAAATAGAATATTCTAAAAAACAGTTAAAGAATTTATATCATGATTATAAAAAAGGTTTGATTACTAAAGAAAAGTTTGATCAATATTACAATACAGAAAAGACTGTTATTACAGGTCAGTATATGGAAATAACAAGTACTATAGATTGGGCTAAGGCTAATATAAAATTATTTGATTCCCTGAATCCTAAAATAAATGTCATTATTCAAAAACTAAAGAAAGAAAAAGGAAATTCTCCAAAATCTTCAAAAGTTAAGATTGGTGAAGAAGAGGAAGGAGAGGATGATTAAATGAATATTTTCATAAGTGAATGAGACACATCTTAACTTTGGGCTGACCTTGCCTTGACCTTGGGCCGACCTTGGGTTGATTTTAAGCATTTAAATACCTAATTAACCGGGAAAATCCTTTTAGCCTGTCTGGCTGATTCTGAATAGCTTGTTCCAGTCAACTATTTCTATGTATTTACCCTCGGATTTAATAATATTTTCTTTATGAAATTTTGAAAGTGTGTTAATTACATTTTCCTGAGAACAACCTGCAAATTCAGAAATTTCTTTTCTGGTTACAGTTAACTTAAACCTGTCTTCCTGATAAATAGATTTTGAAAGATATATGAGCACGTCTGCTATTCTTCCATTCACCTGCTTGTGTGCAAGACTTATAAAATTAAAAATGGAATCCTTGAACATCCCTGATAAAAATTCAAGTAATTTGAGCGACAACTGACCATTCTCCAGAATAAATGATTTCAGAATATTTATATCAACAAGGCAAACTTCACATTCTTCTATTGCTATTATTGAAAAAATATTTATTCCGTCATTCAGCATTATTGCTGCACCCAGTAAATTTGGTGCATTTGCAATTGTTAAAATGATATTCTGCCCGGAATTGGTTTCAAAATTCATTTTAACCCGACCTTTTGATAAATATACAATGTGTGTGGATTTACTTCCCTGCTTCATTATATATTCATTTTTTTTGAATTTTAATTGTATAGAATTCTTATATAAAAGGTCAAACTCCTGCTCTGTAATATAATGACATACTACATTCCTGAATAAACAGGTAGTGCAATCGAATGGTCTGGGAGTTATTGTATTTTGCATTTCATTCTCTCTGCTAATATACAGGTGATTTTTATGAAATATTTCATATTTTAATATAAAATATCCCAATGTTTTAAAGGATCGTCAAAGATAAACAAAATATACTTTTGTACATTAAAATGGTAGACATTATGTATATGATATTTTGTTATGGATTTTACTTGTAATGTAATATTTTAGAAACTGAATATGAGTTTGTTAAAAAAAGTATATTTTGATAACGCAGCAACTACCTGCGTAGATGAAAGAGTCAGGGAAGCAATGCTTCCTTTCTATACAGATATGTTCGGTAATGCTTCCAGTATACATAGTTATGGTACAGGGGTTAAAGTAATGCTGGATAAATTCAGGTTAGGATTATCTGAAAAAATAAATGCACGGAGTGATGAAATAATATTTACATCCGGAGGAACTGAATCAAATAATCTTGCACTAAAAGGAGTAGCATTTTCCAACATGAATAAAGGTAACCATATAATAATATCTGCCATAGAACATGACAGTATACTCAATACATGTAAATGGCTCGAGACACAGGGATTTTACGTTTCCTATCTTCCGGTTTTTGAATCGGGAATTGTAGATATTGAAGAGTTGCAGAAATTAATCACTCCGCAGACTATTCTGGTTTCAATAATGCATGTCAATAACGAGATAGGAACAATTCAGCCGATATTGGAAATAGGTAAAATTTGTAAAAAACATGATGTTTATTTTCATACAGATGCCTGTCAGTCATTTGGGAAAGTACCTATCGATGTTATTTCACAGAATATCTCACTGATGTCATTAAATGCACATAAAATTTACGGTCCTAAAGGAGTAGGAGGGTTATATATTAAAAGAGGAGTAAAGATTACACCTTTGCTGCATGGAGGAGGACATGAATTTGGATTACGATCCACTACTGAGAATATTCCGGGAATAGCGGGTTTCTGCAAAGCTGCCGAAATCTGTATAAATGAATTTGATGAAGAAACAAAAAGAATGTCAGCTCTCAGAAATAGACTTATAGATGAATTACAGAAGAATTTCGAAGGAATATATTTTAACGGAACTTTTGAAAACCGTCTGCCGAATAACTTAAATTTTGCCATCAGCGGACTTGAAGGAGAAACAATACGCCTGTTGCTTATGCTGGATGAATCAGGTATAGCAGTGTCGGCCGGGTCTGCCTGTTCAAATAATGATTCTTCAAAAAGTTCATCTCATGTACTTCAGGCAATAGGCAGAAATCAGTTTGAATCAAGAGGAGCTATCAGAGTAAGCCCGGGAAGATTCACATCGGAAGACGATATAGATTATTTTCTTGAAATATTTACAGATGCAATTAAAAAGTTAAATCCTATTTTTTCAAATTAATTATTAAAAATGGAAACAAATACAGTTACTACAAAAAAAACAATCGAAATATTGCCGAACCTGAATTGCGGAGCCTGCGGTTATAAAACATGTGTTGACTTTGCAATAAAGATTGATAATGATGAAGATGAAATAAAGAAATGTATTCATATAGCTGAAAAGCCGGTAAGAAAACAAGAAGCTGCCGGTTGTATTGCTTGTCATACTGGTGAAATTGGACTTGGTGAAAAACTTAGTTGGAAGGATAATCTAAAACGAGATTTTGATTTTATACTTGACTGTTTTCCTGACGAACCCGGACCGAAAGAAACCATTCTGCCATACAATCCCACATTGGTAAAAGAACTTGGGGTAAAAAAAGGAGATATCATGATTGGCCGGCCTATGGGAATGTCATGCGGATGTCCTATAACACATTGTGGAATAGTATCAGCTGTTGATGCAGTAAACGGTGTTATAAACTGGAATGTTACCGGACCACTGCGTCCGCGTAATGAAGGTTTTGTGGATATAGGATATTATGTATCTCAGGCTTATGAGGGATTAATAAAAGAATCCAGAAAAGAAATCAGAATTGGTGAAAGATACTGGTTTTTGCCACGAAGATGCATGCTTCAATGGCGTCACAGCGGACTGGTAAATGCTGTTACAAAACTTAAAGACGGAAGTTACAGAGTTAGAGTTGAAGGACTTTATATTGGATAAAGGATGAAGTTTACTCTTCTGAAATAAGAAGCTACGATAAGAGCAGGGTTGTGATGATTATTATATACTAACATATTAATACTAGCCCATAACTTCAGTTATGGGTTATGGGTTGGGAGCTGAAGTAAATGCTTTTCAGATATTAATAAAATAGTAATGTTTCATATAAAATCATTCCAATAAGAACCTTATTTTCAGTTAATAAGCTTAGTAAAAATAAATCCATCACCCATTTTTTTACCTTATTTTAAGTTATCGACCTTATTAAAATCTTAAGAAAAGCAATAGCAGCATTAAGTGTTCAAGAGAAGTACTTCCCAGGTATTAAAAAACATGTGAGGCTTTGCACTGGTAGTAATCTGCGCTGATCAGTCAGATCCGCGTCATCTGTATTCTATCAATTTTCAATGAATATTTACAAATCATTAAAAAACATTTAAATATTCTGACCATATTTAAAAAATATTATTTATGTTTGTAGATTAATTTTAGATTCAGAACGAAATTTTATATCTGAATAACATGGTAGATGTCCACTTTCCGGAAACTAGAAGCCATAATATGAGCAGGATAAAGTCGAAGTAATTTTTTTTATTTATCATGACTAATAACAGAAAAATTAATGTTCGGGGAACAGAAATCTTTATTTATGAAAATCATAAAGAAGATTTCATTAGCCTGACAGATATTGCACGCTACAAAGATCCTGAAAGAAGTGATTATATACTACAAAACTGGATGAGAACCAAAAATACAATTGAGTTTATTGGCTTATGGGAACAATTTAATAATCCCAATTTTAATTCCATCGAATTCGATGGAATTAAAAATATTGCAGGCTCGAATAGTTTTTCTCTTACACCTAAAAGATGGATCGAAACAACAAATGCAATAGGAATAGTTTCCAAAACAGGTAGATACGGAGGTACTTATGCACATAAAGATATTGCATTTGAATTTGCTTCATGGTTAAGTGCGGAATTTAAATTTTATCTGATCAAGGAATTCCAACGTCTGAAAGAGGAAGAAAACGACCGGTTAAAACTAGAATGGAGTTTTCAGCGTACACTGGCAAAAGTTAATTATCATATACATACTGATGCAATAAGA
>JAUZOY010000060.1 GCA_030706235.1 Bacteroidota bacterium
CTGCGAGCTAAGTACATCAGCCTCGTAATGATAAGCACTGCCTTGATCATCTACTCTTTTCTTGTAATCACTGATAACAGTCAGCACATTTCCCAAATGATTGGTCAGCTCATACTGCTTATTCCCCACAGTATGAGTTTGAGTTGCTATATCACTAAATGTATATACCCTTAATTTTGTCACCTTTTTCGTTGCATTTAGATCTGAATATAACTGTTTGGATACAGGAGTATTGCTTGTAAACTCCTGTATAATCCTTTAGGACATTTGCAGTTGCTGATTTTATAGCTGTATATGGTTGTTTTTGATTCCATTTCATGACAAATATACGTCTTTTTTAATATCTGATCTTTTGATATTTCGCTACTCTGTAGCTCTGCAGATATACCCGGTTTGTTTGTTTCTATAAATGTTTCGCTGCTTTGCAGCTTATTTTCATTTGAAAAAAAATTCTTTTCCGATGTTAAACAGGTGTGTAAATATTTCTGGTTTATGTGATATGTAATTTTTTCATCTATTTAAAAATTAAAATCAAAATAGTTTCTAAAATAAAGAATAAAAGAGCTATTACCATATTTTGTAATGTATAGAATTGGTGAAGAGGACGATGAAATTGTATGAAGTAATATTAAAAATTTGAAATGATTTAAGGATTATTTGATTTGAAAATCAACTTCTATTCAAATCTGATGTCCTTTACCAGCAACTGAAGTTTTTTCTGATTGTTGAAGACATTTTCTTCAACTGAGTAGCATATGCTGAACCTGTTTTGGCGGAATATTTTGTTCATGTGATCACCTAAATTGAATGCAATGGATGCAATAGCAGACTCATTACCTTTTTGAAGGGAATCAAATTTAAGGTGGTTGTTGCCGACGATTCTTGCAAAACCTTTGTCGGAAACATTTCTGCTTACGAAAACCGGAGAAGGGTTATCGATTCCAAATGGTGAGAATTGTTTGAGTATTCTGTAGAATTTATAATTTATGTCTTTTAGCTGTATTTCTGATTCTATATCGACTGAGGGGATCAGCATTTCATCGGATATGGAATTGCTAACCACCTGCTCGAAAAGGTCGGAGAAGCTCTCTAAATTGTTTTTTTTGATAGTTATTCCGGCTGCAAAATGATGCCCACCGAATTTTACAAGAAGATGGCTGCATTTTGATATTGCATCATAGATATTAAACCCTTTGACAGAACGTGCAGAACCTGTCAGCATTTGATCATCCTGAGATGTAAAAAGAATAGTAGGGCGGTAGTAAGTTTCCTGAATTCTGGATGCAACAATACCAATGACTCCTTTGTGCCAGCCCGGATTATAAAGTACGGTCGTTTTTCTGTTAATCAGGTTGTCGTTTTCTGAAATCATGTCAATTGTTTCTGCCGTAATGTTTTTCTCAATATCCTTTCTGTCAGAATTATCATCATTAAGCAAACCTGCAATACGTTCTGATTCTTCGATATTTATTTCATTTATAAGCAGTTCAATGACCTTGCCTGCATTGTCAATTCTACCTGCAGCGTTTATTCTTGGGCCGATAATGAATCCTATCTCAGTTACGTTTATTTCTCTGTCAAAGTAAGTTTCTTTTCCAGGATTATCAGGGTTGAAATTTATGTTTGGGTTAATACCTGTATATTTTAAAATTGACCTTATGGCAAGACGTGGTTGGGTATTAATTAATTTAAGGCCATAGAACATAAATATCCTGTTTTCATCTGTTACAGACACTATATCTGAAGTAATACTTACAGCTATAAGATCGAGATAGCTATAGAGTTTATTCATATCATAACCTTGTTTCTGATATAAAGCCTGCAATAATTTGAATCCAACCCCGCATCCTGACAAGTCTTTAAAAGGGTATTTACAGTCGTATCTTTTAGGGTTGACAATTGCATATGCTTCCGGAAGAGTATCAGATTGGTTGTGATGGTCGGTGACAATAATATCCAATCCATTAGTATTTGCATAATTGATCTGGTTGAATGCATTAATACCGCAATCAAGAGTTATCATTAATTTGCATTCATTTTTTAATGCATAATCTATACCTTCAATTGAAATGCCATAACCTTCTTTGTACCTGTCGGGTATATAGAATTCGATATGGTTGTAGTATTTAGAAAGGCAACTATACATTACAGCAACAGCTGTTGTACCATCGACATCATAGTCGCCATAAATGAGTATTTTCTGATTGTTTTCAAAAGCGAATATTATTCTATTAATTGCTTTATCCATATCCAATAAAAGGAAAGGATTATAAAGATCATTAAGATTGGGTCTGAAAAAAGCTTTTGCCTGATCGAAAGTAAAAATATTTCTTCTTACAAGCATAGAAGCAATAGCTTCAGAAACATTTAATATCTGAGATAAATGTTTAACTTTATCGTTATCGACGGGTTCATTAATTTTCCATTTTTTCTGCATCAAATAAAGATACTTAAGTTAGGTTTCAGGTAAATATTGCAAAGAATGTAACGCAAAGCTCGTGATGGAATAATATTAATGAATAGTTCCATATTATTTCACGATTAGTTGAACAGTTGAGCGGCTTTTTTGTTCAAGAAGTATGGATTTGTCTTTGGTTACTTCTTCAATAGTTTTCTGGTCGTAGTGTCTTATCGTAATTAGAGTGAGGTTTTCATTGTATTTAGTTTTGAAATTATTGTTAAGAAGTCCCAGGACTTTAGAAAGTTTTATTTTGTTATTGTCGACGCAAACAGAAAAGCTTACAGCAGAGTTCTGCATGAGGTTTATTTTAACCTTTGCTTTAGCAAAAATATCAAATATAAGTGAAAGGTTATCTTCAGCAATAAATGACAAGTCAAGAGGAGAAATTGAAATCAAAACCTGGTCAGTTTTGAAAATATAGCATGGAGTGGTAAATTCAAGATTTTCAAAATCAGAAATAATAGTACCATCGTCATCAGGTTTGAAAAACGATTTTACTCTCAGGGGTATCTTTTTGTTTTGCAGAGGTTTGATAGTCTTTGGATGGATAATTGTTGCACCATAATATGCGAGTTCAATAGCTTCCTGGTAGTTAATTTTGTTTAGTTTGACAGTATTGTTATAAAATTTAGGGTCAGCATTTAAAACTCCGGGAACATCTTTCCAAATGATTACTTCTTCAGCATCAATGCAATGAGCAATTATAGCTGCTGAATAATCAGAACCTTCACGACCCAAAGTTGTTGTTGTTTTATCTTTGGTGCCGGCAATAAATCCCTGAGTTACAGTAAGATTCTCATTACAAATTTTTTTTAATAAAGATTGGGAAGATCTCCAGTTTACTTTACCGTCCCTGTATGTAGAATCTGTTTTGATGTAATTTCTTATATCTACCCATTTGTTTTTCAATCCTATAAAATTAAGGTAGTGAGAAATAATTTCAGTTGAGATAAGTTCACCAAATGGAACAATAGAATCATAAACATAATCATAGTCTTCATTCTCAGAAGCTAAAGAGATCCTGAAAAGTTCCCTGAAATAATTATCAACGCGGCTATAAATTAAATGGTTAGGAGCATTGAAAAGATCGTTAAGAATATCAATATGATATTTTTTTATTTTATTGATCTGATCAATAATCTGTTCACTTCTATTAAGAGTGTTATTAAAAATCTCATTTACTACTTTTTCAAGTGCATTTGTAGTTTTACCCATTGCAGAAACAACAATAATGAGTTTCTGATTTTCATAATTTTTAATAATATCTGCAACTTGCTTTACTGATTCGGAATCTTTTACAGAAGCTCCACCAAATTTGAATATCTTCATTTATTAGTAACACTGAAATCTTTTGTGTGCAAACCTACGTAAATTTTACGATATGAGTTTGAAAATGAAAGAATGAAAATATTTTGATCATAATGGAAATTTAACAATTTGGAATTGAAAGTATATTTGAAAATTGAAAGTTACTAATCATTAAACCATTAGTAACTTTTAGAAATATTAATTAGCTTAATTAAAAATTGAAAAAATGTTTATGTAGTTATAAAATATTTGTATATTTGTAGATAAATAAAATTTATTAAAGCAAAAAACTATGGGACGAATTGTTCATTTTGAAATTCCTGCAGATAATGCAGATAGGTTGGTTGAATTTTATAAAAAAACTTTTGGATGGAATATTACAAAGTGGGGCGATATTGACTATTGGATGGTTGATACCATTAGGTTAACAGATAGTTCAAATTTTTCAGGAATAAACGGAGCTATTACCAAAAGGCAGGAACCTGTACAAACAGTAGTTAATACAATAGAGATAGATGATATACATCAAACTATATCTGCAATAAATCAAAATGGGGGAAAAGTAATTTCAGAAATAATGGATATTCCGGATGTAGGTAAGGTTGCTTACTTTAAAGATCCCGATGGAAATACTTTTGGAATAATTCAGGGAATAAAATAAACTGATTAAAGTTACAAACTATATGATATTATAGACGTTAATTAATTTTTTTAGATATAATATATTCCATTATCTGGATAGCATTTGTAGCAGCACCTTTACGAAGGTTATCTGAGACGATCCACATATTGAGAGTTTTAGGCTGAGAAGGGTCTCGTCTGATTCTACCAACAAATACATCGTCTTTTCCCTGAGCGTAGATTGGCATAGGATATAATTTGTTTTGAGGATCATCTTGAAGCGTAATACCTTTAGAGTTGCTCAAAATTTTTCTTACCTCGTCCAAATCAAAATCTTTGTTGAATTCAATATTTACAGATTCTGAATGTCCGCCAAATACAGGAATTCTGACTACTGTGGGAGAGACTTCAATTTTAGGATCAAGGATTTTCTTAGTTTCATTTATCATTTTTATTTCTTCAGTAGTATATCCATTTTCAGTAAAATCACCTCCATGAGGTAAACAATTTAAATCTATTTTATATGGATAAACCATTTCTCCTTCAATACCATTTCTTTCGTTTTCAAGTTGTTTCACTGCTTTTACGCCTGTACCTGTTACAGACTGATAAGTAGAGATCACCACTCTTTTAATATTATATTTTTTATGCAGAGGCGCAAGAGCAACAACGAGTTGAATAGTAGAGCAGTTTGGATTAGCAATAATTTTGTCGTTTGATGTAATAGCATCAGCATTAACTTCCGGAACGACCAGTTTAATTTCAGGAAACATTCTCCAGGCAGAAGAGTTATCAATAACAATAGTTCCTACTTCTGCAAATCGTGGAGCATATTCCAGAGAAGGTTTGCTTCCTGCTGAAAATATTGCAAAATCAGGTTTTGCTTTGATAGCATCTTCAATGCTTATCACTGAGTATTCCTTGTTCTTAAATGAAATTTTTTTACCTATAGATTTTGATGATGCAACAGGAAGTAATTCTGAGCAATTAATATTTCTTTCTTCAAGTACTTTAATCATTACATTTCCAACAAGACCTGTTGCACCTACAATAGCTATTTTCATTTAAAAATTTTTTTTTTGATTAATTTTTCTATTTACACTTCTTTATAAACCTTCATGAACTATTAACTTTGGAAGACTTATACTTTATTTAACGCAGCAAAATTATTAATTATTTTTTTATATAGAGTTTAAATAAGAAAACGATAAAAACAGAGTTTTCTATATGATGAACAAAAATGTTACATAGGGGAATACATAATTTTGTATATTTGGTATGATTATTGATAATTTATGAAAATATTAAAAAGAGAATATAAAATGAGGAAATTAAGCCTAATATTATTAATATTTATTTCTGCGATTGCATTAAAAGCACAGGATAAGAAAAAGCAGGTTTCTTCTACAGCTCCTGATATTAAATTTGACAAAATGATTCATGATTATGGAACGATAAGGAAAAATTCAGATGGTTCCTGTGAATTTACATTTAAAAATGTAGGAAAGGAGCCTTTGGTAATTTCAAATGCCAGAGCGTCATGTGGTTGTACGGTACCTGATTGGCCAAAAGAACCCATATTACCCGGTAAAACAGGTAAAATAAAAGTTCAGTATGCAACAAGCAGGGTAGGTCCTTTTAATAAATCAATAACAATAACTTCAAATGCAAAAGAAGAAACAGTAGTTTTGAATATTAAAGGAACGGTTGAGGATATTGATGAGACAACTCCTGTGAAGAACATTTCAGAAGGAATGCCTTTTGCAAGATAGATTTTGTTGTATTAAATAAAAATAGTAATTTCGCGTTTAATTAAAGTTTAAATAATTTTTAATAGTAATAATTAATAATAGTTAATAACATGAAAAAAGCAATCTTAACAGTAGGTGCGATCTTCTTATTTGCAATAACAGCAGTAAGAGCTCAGGGAGACTCTAAGGTGGTTAATGCAAATGCATCAAATCCCAATGCTCCTGTAATTTCTTTTGATAACAAAGTTCACGATTATGGAACAATCAAACAGGATGGCGATCCTAATTGTGAATTTACATTCAAAAACACAGGAAAAGAACCTTTGATTCTTACAAATTGTCGAGCATCATGTGGTTGTACAGTACCTGATTGGCCAAAAGAACCTATATTGCCAGGTAAAACCGGTAAAATAAAAGTACATTATGATACTCACAGAATAGGACAATTCAATAAAACTATTACTGTTACTTCAAATGCAAAGAATTCTGAGGAAATGATTACAATAAAAGGTAATGTAGAAGCACCTCCGGCAGCTCCTTCCGGGAAATAATATTTTCAATATGAAAGTTTGAAGGACTCCGAAAATGAGATATTTTATTAAATATTGCCGGTTAAAAAAACAACATTTTTTAACCGGCATCTTTTTTTTATTTTTTATTTCCGGACTTTTTGCTCAGGATAGCATGAGTCCGAAAAGTGATCAGGAAGATTCAAATGCTCCTGAAATAACATTTGAGAAGCTTATTTATGATTATGGAAATATAAAACAAAATGAAGATGGAATTTGTGAGTTTGTATTTAAAAATACAGGAAATGAGCCATTAATACTTTCAAATGCAAGATCAACATGTGGTTTTACAGTACCTTCATGGCCAAATGAACCAATATTACCAGGGCATACAAACAAAATCAAAGTTCAGTATAACACCAGTAGAATAGGTCCGATTAATAAAAGCATAACTGTTTCCTCAAATGCAAAAAATTCAATAGTGGTTTTATTTATTAAAGGGAATGTTGGTACTGTAAATGAGGAAAATAAAAGAGAAAGAAACACGGAAAAATAAAATTATTTAGAAATATAATAAAAAAATGTGAAATTTGTACCCTCTTTAAATTAAGAGGGTATTTTTTTATAAAAATCATTAAACTAATAAAATAATATGCCATCAATTTCAGTAAAAGGTGTAAATATGCCTGAATCACCTATAAGAAAATTAGTCCCATTTGCAGAAGAAGCAAAGAAAAAAGGCAGAAAAGTATATCATCTAAATATCGGACAACCAGATATCATTACACCCGAAAACGTAATGGAAAAAATCAGAAATATTGATTTAAAGGTTGTTGAATATAGCCATTCAGCAGGAATAATTTCTTACAGGAAAAAATTAGTTGAATATTATAAAAGATGCAATATTGATATTGATGTTAATGATATAATTGTAACAACCGGTGGTTCAGAAGCAATAATCTTTGCTATGCTTGTTTGTCTTAATCCTGGTGATGAAGTTATTATTCCTGAACCTTTCTATGCCAATTATAATGGATTTGCAAATACTTGCGGAGTAAGTGTAAAACCGATATTCTCTACAATTGAAAATGGTTTTGCATTACCTCCGATTTCAGAATTTGAAAAGATCATTACCCCCAAAACTAAAGCGATAATGATCTGTAATCCAAATAATCCAACAGGTTATCTTTATTCAGAAGAAGAACTTGAATCATTAAAAGAAATAGTAAAGAAATATGACTTATTTCTTTTTTCGGATGAAGTATACAGAGAATTTTGTTATGATGGGAAGAAACATTTTTCAGCCATGAATCTGAAAGGAATAGAAGATAATGTTGTTTTACTTGATTCCGTATCAAAAAGATATAGCGCATGTGGAGTGAGAATAGGAGCATTGATTTCAAGAAATAAAGAAGTAATAAAAACAGCAATGAAGTTTGCTCAGGCAAGGTTAAGCCCTCCGACATTCGGGCAAATTGCATCAGAAGAAGCAATAGATACTCCTGAATCATATTTTAAAGAAGTACTGGAAGAATATGTAAAAAGGAGAGATCTTGTTATAAGTTCACTTAATAAAATGGATGGAGTGTTTTGTCCTAATCCTTCAGGAGCCTTTTATGCAGTTGCTAAACTGCCGATAGATGATTCAGACCGATTCTGCAAATGGCTACTTGAAGAATTTGAATATAATAATCAGACTGTAATGCTTGCTCCTGCTACAGGGTTTTATTCAACCAAAGGGTCCGGCAAAAATGAAGTAAGGATAAGTTACGTTTTGAATTTAGATGCATTGAGAAATTCGATGATTTGCCTTGAACATGCACTAAAAGTGTATCCGGGAAGAGTTAAAGGCTAATGGTTAAAATGAAACCTGACAGTTTTGAGAAGCTATCAGGTTTGAGAAAGACAGAGAATTAACTGTAAATGGTTAATATTAATGATGCGTCTGACAGTGATACCGATCTGTCAGTATTGTATTTGTTTGATAATTAACAATAAATGCTGATTGTTGAAAGTTATAGATATTTTTGGTAAATTTGTAAAGGAAAACTTTATTTTTACTAAAAATAAGAATATATGAATATGATAGATAGTTATAGACATAAAGGATTAAGAAAGCAGCTTGTAGAAGAAATAAAAAGAAAAGGTATCAGAGATGAAAATGTGCTGGCAGCAATAGAGAAAATACCACGGCATTATTTCATGAATTCATCTTTCATAGAATTTGCATATGAAGATCAGGCATTCCCTATTGATGCAGGACAAACAATTTCACAACCATATACAGTTGCATTTCAGACAGAACTTTTACAGGTTAGAAAAGGAGATAAAGTACTGGAAATAGGGACCGGTTCAGGTTACCAGACAACTATATTGATGGAATTGGGAGCAAAGGTATATACAATTGAAAGGCAGAAAGTTTTATACGATAAAGTTAAGTCTTTTCTGCCTTCAATAGGATATAAACCAAAGTTTTTCTATGGTGATGGATATTTAGGATTACATGCATTCGCACCATTTGATCGAATATTGGTTACTGCCGGAGCTCCATATATACCGGAAGCATTGACAAGTCAACTAAAGATAGGCGGAATACTGGTTATTCCTGTAGGAGATAGCATGGGGCAGGAAATGACAACCGTTTATAAAAAAACTGAAACAGAGTTTGAAATTAAACAATGGGGCGGATTTCGATTTGTCCCATTAGTAGGAGATAGTGAAAGATAAATTTCACATAATAAAAAAATTGTTACCTTCGTAGCATTATTTGACTTATAATAATAGAAAAGTAAAAAAAATTAAATAGTACTGATGTCAGAAATTGATAATACGAATACTGAGACAAATAGCGGACATATAATACCGGTAAATATTGAAGACCAAATGAAATCATCCTACATTGATTATTCAATGTCGGTTATAGTATCAAGAGCTTTACCAGATGTAAGAGATGGATTAAAGCCTGTACACAGGAGAGTATTATTTGGAATGTATGAATTGGGAGTTAATTCAAGGAGTGGATATAAAAAATCAGCAAGAATAGTAGGGGAAGTACTTGGTAAATATCATCCTCATGGAGATACATCTGTATATGATGCAATGGTTCGTATGGCACAGGAATGGTCATTAAGATATCCGATGGTTGATGGACAGGGTAACTTTGGTTCCGTTGACGGAGATAGCCCTGCTGCAATGCGATATACAGAAGCGAGACTTAAAAAAATTGCTGAAGAAATGCTGTTTGATCTTGATAAGGGTACAGTCGATTTTCAGCTTAATTTTGATGATAGCCTTGAAGAACCAATCGTATTACCTGCAAAAATACCTTATTTGCTTGTAAATGGTACTTCCGGTATTGCTGTTGGTATGGCAACCAATATGGCTCCACATAATATTTCAGAAGTTTGTAATGGTATAATTGCATATATTGATAACAGAGAAATTACTATACCTGAATTAATGAAATTCATTAAGGCTCCGGATTTTCCAACCGGAGGTATTATATATGGATATGAAGGGGTAAAACAAGCATTTGAAACCGGTAGGGGCAGAATATTGATAAGGTGTAAGAGTACTTTTGAAACAGAAGAAGACAGAGACAGGGAAAGAATAATTGTGACTGAGATACCTTATCAGGTTAATAAAGCTGAACTTATCAAACGTACTGCTGAGCTTATCAATGAGAAAAAGTTGGAAGGAATTGCTGATATCAGGGATGAATCTGACAGAAATGGAATGCGTATTGTATATGAGCTTAAAAAAGAAGCAATACCAAATGTTGTTTTAAACAATTTATATCAACAAACTGCTCTTCAGTCTTCTTTTAATGTCAATAATATATGTCTTGTAAAAGGACGTCCGATGTTGTTGAATCTAAAAGAAATAATAGTACAATATGTTGAACATCGTCATGACGTTGTAATAAGAAGGACTCAGTTTGAACTTAATAAAGCATTAGAAAGAGCACATATTCTTGAAGGATTACTAATTGCACTAGATCATCTTGATGAAGTAATTACCCTTATCAGGAATTCACAAACTCCTGATGAAGCAAAGACTGGATTGATGACTTCATTTAATCTGACAGAAATTCAGTCTAAAGCAATTCTTGATCTTCGATTACAGCGATTAACAGGGCTCGAAAGAGATAAGATAGTTCAGGAGTATGAAGAATTGTTAAAATCAATTGAAGACCTTAAAGATATTCTTGCGAATGAGGATCGTAGAATGTTGATAATCAAAACAGAGCTTCTTGAAATCAAGGAAAAATATGGAGATGAACCAAGAACCGATATTGTATATTCTGCCGAGGACTTTAAAATTGAAGATATAATTGCCAATGAAGATGTTTGTGTGACAATTTCACACATGGGATATATCAAACGAACGCTTCTTAGTGAATATAAAACACAAAACAGAGGAGGTAAAGGCTCAAGAGGAAGTAATATAAGAGAGGAAGATTTCCTGGAACATTTATTCGTTGCTTCAATGCATAATTATATGCTATTCTTTACTGAAAAAGGTAAATGTTTCTGGATGAGAGTTTTTGAAATACCTGAAGGTACTAAACAATCAAAAGGAAGAGCAATTCAGAACCTGTTGAATATTGCTCCTGATGATAAAATAAAAGCTTTCATTAATGTTAATAATCTTTCTGATGAAGAATATCTTAACAATAATTATATTATTCTTTGTACTAAAAAAGGAACAATAAAGAAAACATTTCTTAAAGCTTACTCCAGACCGCGACAAAATGGAATAAATGCAATTAATATAAATGAAGGTGATCAATTGCTGGAAGCTAAGCTTACTAACGGAAATAGCGAAATGATGCTTGCAATTAAATCAGGACGTTCAATCAGATTTAATGAAGCAAAAGTCAGACCAATGGGAAGAAATACTTCCGGCGTGAGAGGTATAAGACTATCAGATTCAAAAACTGATGAAGTCGTTGGCATGATTTGTGTACAGAATGAAGAAGATACTATACTTGTAGTTTCTGAAAATGGATATGGGAAACGTTCAAAACTTGATGACTATAGAATAACCAACAGGGGAGGTAAGGGAGTTAAAACATTAAGTGTGACTTCAAAAACAGGTTCTTTGATTGCAATTAAAAATGTTGTCGATTCAGATGATCTGATGATAATTACCAAAAATGGTATAATAATCAGAATTGCTGTCTCTTCGTTAAGAGTTATTGGCAGGGCTACTCAAGGTGTAAGATTGATAAATCTTAAAGATGATTCTATTGCAGCAGTTGCAAAAGTAGAAGCTAATGCAAAAGAAGAAAATAGTGATATTGAAAGTGATGAAAGCATTATAGTTAAAGATGTATCTCCGGAAGACATTTTGGAACCGGTAGAAGAAGAACCGGTAGAAGAAGAAATTGAAGAAATAGATGATAATGAAGATGCTGAAGATTTGAATGAAGATGAAAACGAAGAAAATTAAGAATAAAATTGGAATATTAATTAACAATTAAATTTAAGTATTATGATTAAAAAAGCCTTTTTATTTATTATAGCCGTAAATTTGGTTACAGTTATAAATGCTCAGAATGTAAAAGTTGTCAGTGCGTTTAATTATTTGAAAAATGGAAATCTTGAAAAAGCAAAATTAAATATTGATGATGCTTCACAGAATGAATCAACTATGGGTAAGGCAAAGACATGGTTATATAAAGGAAATGTATACTATTTGATAAGTACATCAAATGATCCAAAATATAAAAATCTTGATACTAATGCACTACAGATTGCTCATGAATCATTTAAAAAGGCATTAGACCTTGATAAATCCAAAGAATATGAAACAGAGATTCCTAATGGAATAAATAATTGCAGTATAGAATATTTTAAAAAAGGAGTAGGTTTTTATCAGAAACAACAATTTTCTGGTGCGATGAAAAACTTTGAGTATGCTTATAATATTGCAAAAGAAATTGGAAGAATAGATACCGGATCATTGCTTAATGCAGGAATATCTGCAGAATTAAGTAAATCAACTGATAAAGCTAAACAATTTTATAATGATTTGGTTAATATGAACTATAAAAAAGCAAGTATTTATATCTCCTTGTCAAATATATATAAGAATGAAAAGGATACTGTTAAAGCATTGACTATTATTAAACAAGGAAGAAAATTATTACCTGATGAATATAGTCTTATAATTGCTGAAACAAATATTTATCTGCAAACAGGAAAGAAAAAGGAAGCTGAAGAAATTTTAAAAATTGCATTGCAAAAAGACCCAAGCAATCCTACATTATATTTTGCAATAGGTACAGGATATGAAAACAGTAATGATTTTGAAAATGCAGAAAAATCATATAAAAAAGCTATAGAACTTAAACAAGATTATTTTGATGCTTATTATAATTTAGGAGCATTGTATTTCAATGACGGAGTGAAGATATTTGATAATGCAAACAAGCTTGATCCTACAACAGAACAAGCAAAATATGAAGCTGAAAAAGCTAAATTTGAAGAAAGATTCAAACAATCTATTCCTTGGCTGGAAAAAGCTATGGAAATAAATCCCAATGATCAAAATACTCTTATTTCTTTAAAGCAGCTTTATACAAGAACAAATCAGCCTGATAAATTAAAAGCTATAAATGAAAAGTTGAAAAAATAGATGATATATTGTAATAATTTTAAATGATCAAACACCTTACATTATTATTATTTCTAATATCAACAATATCTGTATATTCACAGGATAAATTTTCATTAAATAATTGTGTTGACTATATGTTTGAACACAATAAGGATTTGAAAAATTTAAAATTGGTTAGAGAGCAGCTTGAAGGATGGTATTCTATAACAAAAAAATCCAATTTACTCCCAAATATCAGCACTTCATACAGAATTGCTGATAGTTGGGATCAGAATGGAGTAGGAACTTTGTCAAATTCATGGTATGCTTATACAAATGTTACTGTTTTTAACGGGGCTCGTTTTCCACAAATTAAAAAACAAAAAAATACTATTGTCAGGCACGATATAGCCATTTTTTGGACTGAGTCTTCCCTGCAAAGAGATTTAACTATTCTTTATTATAGTGCAGTTTTAACAAAAAAGCAGATTGAAATTATAAAGAACCAGATTAAAGAAATTAATGATATATTAGCGACAAAAATCAGAAATGTTGATTCAACAA
>JAUZOY010000061.1 GCA_030706235.1 Bacteroidota bacterium
ATCACCTTTATATTTCATTGTTACTTTTGCTCTATTAACCCATTCATT
Organism: Bacteroidota bacterium; assembly: GCA_030706235.1. Taxonomy (GTDB): domain Bacteria; phylum Bacteroidota; class Bacteroidia; order Bacteroidales; family GWE2-29-8; genus JAUZOY01. Next base: position 49 of record JAUZOY010000061.1, read on the forward strand.
ATTCTGAGGATCATACGATTGCCCAATATATTCTATAATATGTCCATTATTATCATATTTGTTAATCACTTGAACTTTATAATATAATGTTAAACTATCACCACTTTTTATATAAGCATCCTGATAGAACATATTATTAAGACTATCATATTTATATGATAGTGTATAATTTTTCAGCCATTTATTTTTTATAGTATCAAGAGACTCTGAATATTCTGATATAATATTACCATTTTTGTCATATTCATCAAATGCTCTTGTAAATAATAATTTATTCGGAAGATAGCCTTTTGCTAAAATCTGGCCATAATGATTATATTCCTTTTTACCATATCCATTTAATACCCAATCATTATTTTCCCATAGAAAATAACTAAGTGTATCAGAAATATAACCATTTATTTTACCCTCATTTGAATTTAACATTTTATTTTTCAGATTTATCTCTTTCTTTGATTGACATAAATAGTTTTTATAAAATTTTCCTGATTTAAAGTTTTGAGAGCTACAAACATTAATGCATGCTATTGAAATTAAAGCAACGAACGTTAATTTATAAAAATTTCTCATGATATTAAATTATTAATTTATTACTAACTTATTAAATTTATTAAAATTAAGACCTTTTACTTCGATTATATAAATTCCGGAAGTAAGTTTTGAAGCATTTACATCAAAATATTCATTATTATTGGTATTAAGCAAGCCGGCCAATAACTTTTTCCCATTCAAATCATAAATATTGTAAGACAAAGTTTCTTTGATATAATTTCTCAAACGGATATTGAAAAGTCCCTTTGATGGATTGGGATAAATAGCAAAATCTGAAATATTATTTTCAGGATTATTTAAGCCGGCATTTATTGATGGTTCATACAAACCGGATTTCCAAAGTCCTCTGCCATAGGTTGCAGCATAAATTTTTTGTGATGTATAATTTATTTCTAGTTCATTAACTATAACGTTAGGAAGATTATTACTATAAGGAACCCATTCATTTAAATTATTATTAATATAATATACTCCGATATCTGTACCAACATATACTACATGATTTTCAGAACCATCCTGATTAACAATACAATTAATACTAACATTCGGAAGCCCTTTTGATTTATTTAACCAGGTCTTACCACCATCCTGAGTCAGATAAACCTTTTGTCCATCTGTAAAACCACTAAGTGAAACCCAAACTTTATCAGGATTATTATCATTTACTGCAATATATGTAATTAGTTGTTTATTAATTGGTAAACCCTGACTTATATCTTCCCACTCAACTCCCCCGTTTATAGATCGGTATATAGCTCCACTTTGAAAATTTCTTATATCTCCATCTTTAGCTATATAAATATAATCGGGATAAACAGGACTTACTGCAAGTGCTCTGGTTTCTAGAAAATCATTAAATAATGTCATTTGTTGCCATGAATTACCGCTATTCGTACTTTTCCATAACTCACTAAACCCTGCATATATAATGTTTGATTTTATAGGATCTATAAGAAACGGTGTCACCCAACTTCCATTATCATGAGAATTAATTATATCATAATCTATTAAATCATAACTATTCCCTCCATTAGTAGATTTATATAAATAGCCATAATACATTGTCCCAAAAGATATTCTTTTATTTATTGGATGAATGAATGCTTCCATACCATCTCCCCCTATTACATGTTTCCATATACCGTTATTATTCAAAAATGTACTGTTATCCTGACTTCCTGCTATAATATAATCCGGATTATTCTTACTCGTTCCTATACGATAAAATTCAGTTATTGCAAGTCCTCCTATAATATTTGTCCAGCTTGTATTAAAAATTTTTACTTTTTTTGAATTTGCATATTTATTTACAGTATCAATGGGTACTAATTCCGGTTTAGATGTATAAAATACTCCACCATCATTACATGCATAATATTTTTTGTTCAAAGGATTAAATAATATAGCATGCTGGTCTGTATGAATTGTTTTTCCGAGATCATCAGATACATATGTTATTAATTGCCATTTTATTCCACCATCATTTGACCCCCATAAATTTATACCTCCGACATAAATTGTATTTGTATCAAACGGATCTGTCAACAAAGTCAAATCATAAGTTCCCTGCCCTCCCTGAATATTATCTGTACCCCATCCAAGTATATTTGGTACTGATTGTCTGTATGACTGAAGACTCCATGTTTTCCCCGCATTATTGGATCTGTATAAACCATAAAAACCTTCATTCTCATCACAGGCTACTGCATACAAAATATTTGTATTCGAGGAAGAAATTGAAAGTTCTATTCTTAATACCTTATCCTTCTCAGGAATATTAGTATTTAAATAATACCATGATTTACCAAAATCTTCAGATTTCATTATTCCGGCTTTGCCGGTTTTGTTGGTATCCTGCGAAAAAGTAGTTGTAGCATATAACACATTATTATTAAAAGGATCCATATCTATATCCATTACAATTCCATTGTTTGTGTTCTGCCAATTCTCTCCTCCATCTTCGGAAATCCAGACTCCTCCACTACCTGCAGCTACCAACTTTTGACTATTTTGGGAATTTATTAATGTCCTTCGAAAAACACTTCCGTTATAATTACTCATGTTAAAACTTAAACCTGTTGGATTCCATTTAATTCCTCCGTCTGTACTTTTGTATATTCCTACGCCCATAGGAGTAGCTCTGCCCATTACTAATGCATCTAAAAAATAATAATCTATATCTCCTGTACTGATATAAATTGTGTCAGGATGCTGAGGATCTACAGCTATATCACTTATCCTTAATACAGGTAAATTATCTGTCTGCGCCTGCCAGTTTTTACCACCATCCTTACTTTTCCAGACCCCTCCATTTGAAGCTCCTACCCATATAATATTACTGTCTTTTGGATGAAATGCAATACAATTAATTCTTCCGAGACCAATAGTTGTACAACTATCAGTACTTTCAACTACATCTACCGGTCCTATTGATTCCCAGTCAGATTTGTCATTATCCTGTTTATTTTTTTTAATTTCATTAAGTCTGTTTGTTTCATAAAAAAGATTTTGCACTCCTGTATAAGTTCCATCATAATTTATCCTTGTCTGCATCAACCATTCCCATCTTTTATACCTTTTCCAACCTTTTATTTTTTTGAAATTATGAGTGTTTCTCCATTTTTCAAATCTATCTTTAAAAGAAAAGAATCCATTCTGTCTGCTTTCATTTTTAATCTGATTAAATGAAAAATTTTGGGCAAAAATTTCAGATATAAATGAAGATGTTATTATTACAATAAGTAATACAATTCTATTCATAAAAGATTATCAAGACATTTAATATATTTTCACAATATTAATGTATTCATTTATAAAAATTTGCTGCAATTTTTATATATAATGACAACATAAACAAATGCCAATATATTATATATTTTTTGTAAAAGTAATCAAAAAAATAAATACCAATTAAAATTTTTCTTTATCAAACATTTCTACAGAATATTTCAAGAAGAAAATCTCTTTGCTTTCTACATAAAATACCATCTAAAAAAATAGTTTATAAATTCAAAAAATAATTTAAAAATATCATTTAAAATAATTTTTGTATTTTTATAGCGGAAATAAATTATTCTAGTAATTATTTCAGGATTTATTACTATCAAAAATATTTACTTAATTATTAACATCTAAAATACCAAACGGAGTAAACCGAAAAGCCGAAAAAATGAGTAGGTAAAATTTCAAAAACAAAATTTATGATTACAGGAATTATTATTTGCCTTTCTCTTCTTGCAGTAGTTGCAGGTATGAATTTATTAAATAAAACCAGAAAAAATAATCTTGGTAAATTTTACAGATTTGTTTCATGGTTTGTAATAGTCGGAAGTTTTGTTATGATTCTCCTCGCTATAGAAGCAGGAATTTTCCAGTATATAATGCATAGAATTAATGGAAAGGAAATTGAAGAAAAAGCATTTATGCACGAAAGATATATGCATATGTATGATTATGATAATATTTTGTATCACAGGCATAACTGTCCCTGTTGCACGAAAAATTGTTCTGAAGAAATGGGAAAATGTTGTATGCAAAATGTTAAAAGTACAGGCTGTACTCAACAGGTAGAATATCAATCAAATGATGAAAAAGCAGAAAATATTGTTAAAATGCTGACTATAAAATTAAAACTTTCCAAAGACCAAATTCCACAGGCAAAAGACATTGTTATAAAAAATCTGAATATGAAAGATGAAGTAGAAAAAAATAAGTAATAATTTTTTACAGTTTTTACTTAAAACTCCGTTAAAATATATGACTTATAAAAGATTTCGCATAATGAAAATGCGAAATCTTTTTATTTATTTGAGACATTCTAAAAATATTAACAGTAATGTCGATTAACAAAAAAAGGTTTGATTAATAAAAAAAAAATTTGTTTGTATTAATATAATATATAATTTTGGTAACCCTAAGTAAATATTAATATACTTTTTATTATACTAATTATCAAACTGTTACCGATTGATTTATGAACCGGAAATTATTAATTAGGGATTTAACCCTTAGAGACGGACAACAATCATTATTTGCAACAAGAATGACCCAGTCACAGATTGACAGGGTTTTGCCGTTATTTAAAGAATCGAATTTTTATGCAATGGAAGTATGGGGTGGCGCAATCCCCGACTCAGTAATGAGATATTTGAATGAAGATCCATGGGAAAGACTTGAAAAAATAAAGGCAGGGATCGGAAATACGACAAAACTTACTGCACTTTCCAGAGGTAGAAATGTTTTTGGATATAATCCCTATACTGATGAGGTAATCGAAGGGTTTAATAAACTGGCAATCAGTTCAGGTATAGATATTATGAGAATATTTGATGCCTTAAACGATCTGAATAATTTAAAAAGTACTATCAAAGTTGTTAAAGCTAACGGAGGTATTGCAGATTGCGCAGTATGTTATACTGTCGATCCTAAGATAAATCTTATAAATAAAATAAATGCTGTAGTACATGGTAAAAACCCTTATCATGAAATATTTACTATAGAATATTTTGTCAGGAAAGCTCTTGAGCTTGAAAAAATGGGTGCTGACATAATCTCCATCAAAGACATGGCAGGTTTGGTAAATCCGACAAAAGCAGGTCAGATTATTAAAAAGCTGAAAAAGGAAGTTAAGGTTCCTATCGATTTCCACACTCATTGTACGCCGGGATACGGACTTGCAGCAACATTAAAAGCTATTGTAAATGGAGTTGATATTGTTGATACTTCTATAATGAATTTTGGCGGAGGATCTGCTGCTCCTGCATTTGAATTAATACAGATATTTGCCGATAAACTTGGCTTGGATACCGGAGTAAATCTCAGTGCAGTAGTTTATGCAAATAAGATATTAAAAGACATTAGAATTGAATTGGCTCAATTCGACAATACTAAACTTTTCCCTATAGATTTCGATATTACTAAGGATAAACTTCCTAAAAAAATAAACTCATTGTTTGATCAGGCAATAGAATATGCAAATGCTGATAAAGATGAAGAATTATTAAAAACAACCTGGGAAATTGAAAAGTATTTTAATTTTCCTGAACCAAATATCGAAGTTAAGAAAGCTGAAATACCCGGAGGTATGTATTCAAACATGCTTGCACAATTGAAACAACTAAAACTTGATCATCTGCTTCCTGAAGTTCTTGAATTGGTTCCTACAGTTCGTATGAGCTGCGGATGTCCTCCTCTTGTAACACCGACCAGCCAGATAGTGGGTGCAGAAGCAGTTAATTGTGTCATTGATAAATCAAAAGGATTACCTTATTATACAAATAACACATTGCAGTTTATCAACCTTGTAAAAGGCCAATATGGTAAAACACCTATTAAAGTAGATCCTAAATTCCGCGAAAAGATTGCGGGTGTTGCAAAAGAAACTCCTTTTGATCTTAGCAAATACAAAAAACAAGATAATCCGGTTTTTAAAGAATTTGGGAATGTTAAGCTTGCTCAAAATGAAAAAGAAGAACTACTTCTGGAACTTTTCCCTGCTGTAGCTTCAACTTTCCTTAAAAACAGAATTGAGAAAAATTTTCGCGAAGAACAACATAGAAAAGAAGAAGAACAGATAAAAAAACAGGCCGCAATTCTTAAACAAAACTCAGAAGAACTTAAAAAATACAGTTTACTTTCTGAAGAAGAAAAATCTCAAAGAATTATTGATGCTCTGGACAATGATGACTGGGCAGCACACTGGTAAAAAAATGGTTAATGGTTAATGGTTAACGAGAGGAGTTTTTATGAAAATCTTTAATTTTTCAAATTATTATTTTAAAAGACAGTAATGGAGGATACCTTAAAAGTAAAAAAAGAACCCTCATCTCTTCTTAGATGGATTGTACTTATATTTATAAGTCTTGCAATGTTTGGAAATTACTACATTTATGATAGTATCAGCCCGCTTGCAGATGTACTGGTAAAACAACTTAAGTTTTCAGACAGTGACATCGGATTGCTTAATGCAATTTACAGCATTCCGAATATCTTTATGGTCCTTTTGGGAGGTTTTATTATTGACAGGATCGGAACTAAAAAAGCTTCTATTATCTTCTCATCTCTTTGTATGATCGGAGCAATTACCACTGTTATCAAGGGAGATCTTTGGCTTATGGCAACCGGAAGACTTATTTTTGGTCTTGGAGCTGAATCACTTATCGTGGCAATTACTACTGTTGTTGCTAGATGGTTTAAAGGTAAAGAGCTCTCTTTTGCCTTTGGACTAAACCTTACAATAGCCAGACTTGGATCTTTTGCAGCATTAAATTCACCAACATGGGGCAAATCCTTATACAATCACTGGCAAAATCCATTGTTGGTATCTGTTGCAGCAGGAGTTATTTCAGTTATATCAGTAATAATTTACTTTTTTATAGATAATTATGCTGAAAAAAATTATGCTCTAACAAAAGAAGGTGCTCAGGATAAAGTAATATTCAGTGATATTTTTAATTTCGGTAAATCATTCTGGTTCATCACATTACTGTGCATTACTTTTTATTCTGCTATATTTCCGTTTCAGACATTTGCAGTTAAATTTTTCCAGGATGCTCATGGGATATCACGTGAACAAGGTGGATTTCTGTCAAGTATACTTACTTTATCAGCCATGGTATTTACCCCGCTTTTTGGTCTGCTATCAGATAAAATAGGCCGTAGATCCATATTAATGATGATAGGGTCACTTATGATAATTCCTGTTTATCTTGTAATGGGATATACCAGGATTAACCTTTATATACCTATGGGTGTAATGGGACTTGCATTTTCTTTGATTCCTGCAGTAATGTGGCCATCAGTTGCACTGGTTGTTGACCAGTCAAAACTCGGAACAGCTTATGGATTAATGACAATGATCCAGAATATCGGACTTGCGGGCTTTAATCTTTTAATAGGATGGGCAAATGACTTTTCACATGCTGGAGCTTCAAATCCTACAGGTTATCATCTTGGAATGTGGATTTTCTCATGTTGCGGGTTCTTTGGATTATTCTTTGCTTTTATGCTCCGCTCCAATGAAAGAGGGCCTAAAGCACATGGTTTGGAATATGGGACAGCATATAATAAAAAACCGGAAAATTAAAATGTCTTTAATTCTTAATTACTCAACACAATCTTCCAAAAGCCTGCTGATCGTTTTTTTAAGAATTGGGTGAAAAATTTTACCTGCAATTTCTGCCAAAGGTTCTAATGCAAACTTTCTCTTAGGTAATAATTTATGAGGAATAGTTAATCTTTCAGTATTAATTACATTATTCTCATACAAAAGAATATCTATATCTATTATCCTGTCTGTCCATTGTATTTCTCCTCTTACCCTTCCCAGTTCTTCTTCAATTTTTTGAATTTCATCCAGAAGTTTATATGAATCCAGTTTTGTTTCAACAATTATTGCTTTATTATAAAATGTATTTTTACTCTCAAACCCCCATGCTTCTGATTCATAAATAGATGATCTTCTCATAATCTTTCCTATTTTAGAAGAGATTAATAATTCCGCATTTAATAAGTTTTCAGACTTATTTCCAATATTTCCACCAAGGAGTAAATATGCTTTTTGCATGTGTGGGTTGTACTGGATTCGAACCAGTGACCCCTACCCTGTCAAGGTAATGCTCTAAACCAACTGAGCTAACAACCCTAATTATTATTTTGCAAAATTACAAAAAAATTATAATACACAATAACAAAAAGATTTAGGCTTTTGAAAATTGGAATCTTATACTTTATTGATTATAGTATGTAATTTATGGAAATTTCTATTCCTACGCATTTCCTTTGTTTTCTTATATTATATGCTATTTTGTATTCTTAAAATTTGACTTTATAATATAAAAACATATTAAACAAAAATTAAGTAATTATTTGGTTACTATCTTATTTTAGTAATCTAATAACAATCAAATAAATAAAACCTAAAATCCAAATAATAAACAATATATGGAACATTAGATAATAGCAGTCATAAGCAATATCAGGAGAATATTTATCTGAAATTCTATAATTTACTCTATTTTTATCAAAAAATGACCTTAAAAATCTACTTAATTCTTCATTAAAAATTATTCCTGAAGTAATTCTTTTAGAACTGAAATAATGACTTATTTTATAAATAATATTATTATTAACAAGGCTTTGATAATTATTAAAATTTGGGAAAACAATATCAACAGATAATTTGTAAAAATCATATATATCTTCCTTTTTCACAACATTGCCAACTTTATTCTGATTAATAATAACATTTTTATAGAATTCAGGTTCTTTCAATTCTAATGCATATTTTCTTATTTCTAATGCAGATAAAGGAATCTTTGTTTTGTTATCGATAAAATAAGCAACCTGTTGAGGATCAATCAAAATCCATTTTTTATATTTTTGTGAATAAATTTCTGTTAATGCATGGCCATTTAAACCATATCCGTCTCTACCTAAAAAAGATACATATCTTGCTTTAATACCTATTGATTGAACTAAGGTAATATATAAAGTAGCATCATTATAACAGGTACCACGTACTTTATAATATTTTAATTCATTTAATATAAGATCTGGATATTCAGGTACCTTTATTTTATTTATGACTTTATTATCATAATAATAATCACCAAGAAAATTAAGTATATTTACTGAAGTTATAAAATCATTATCATTTTTTATCAAATTATTAGAAATAAAATTTCTAAATTGTGATAATTCAGATATATTTTCAAATTGAAAATATTCTGACATTAATTCAGGACTTTTATATAAGTTTTCTGTATTTCCAACTTCTTTTGTTCGAATCAAAGAAGCTCTGAATCTATGTGGATCTATTAAAAGGTACACAAAAACAAAAAATATAAACAAATTTAATGCTATTATTAAATATTTTATCCTAATTTTCATTTAATCTATATAAAAATATAAGTAACACATTAAATCATTCCAATACAAAGGTACGTTTTAAAAGAATATATAAACGTAAATAAAATTAATTAATTTTAAGAACTTTATTAAAGTCATCATAAATAAGATTTATACCTGGAGTTTTATTCTTTTCAAAAGAACCTAGAAAATTATCAAATCCCAAAGCTTTAGCACCGTTTAGAGTCGCCCATTCTATTAAAACAGGCCATTCTACATTTGGAAAATATTTTTTTATTGTTTTCAACTCTTTTAAGATAGAAATATTTTCGTTTGAAGCCAGACTGTCAGTACCAATTGTAACTTTTGATTTTAAATCAATAAATAAAGAAACATCCGGAATTTTGTTTTGAATATAAAGATTAGACTCTGGACAAAGACACCAGAAGATTCTTTCAGAATAGAAGTTTGCTAATTCTATATCTTCTGCAGATGTATATAGATTATGAACCAGAATAACAGGCGATGATTTTGGAAGATAGCTGATAATTGATTGAAATGAACTTAACCCTGTAGCATTAAAATTATTATAGTCTATTCCCCATAAATCAAGTCTTTCAAGAACCTGTCCCTGCTTAGCTAAATATAATTGATTTTCGTCATCACTTTCCTGATTATGAATAGAAAATGGTTTGTTTAGTTCATTTGAAAATGTTTCTATTTTTTTAAATAGCTCTTTTGATACAGAATAAGGAGCATGAGGAACAATAGATGCAGAAAGATTCCCGATATTAGTATGAATTAAAAATAATTCGAATGCTTTATTAAAAGCTGTTTCAGCAATCTCAGGACTAAAGCCAAAAGCTTCGATAAATGTATGATATTTTATCTGACTTCCGACTTTTAAACGTAAAGCTAATGAACTATTTGCTATATCTCCAATCGCTACTATTCCTTCATTGATAATTTCTTTTTCAGTTTGTTTCAAAGAAACATTTATTTCATCCGGTGAGGGATATTTATCTTTTCTTAGTTTCTGCAAATCAATGATAAACTGATTTAGTCCTAACCCTTTTTTAATCATTGACTTCATCCATGAAAGTTCAAGATGACAATGCGTATTAATGAATCCGGGAACAAGAATCCCATCATAATATTCTACATCATCGATAGAATAATCAATTATTTCAGGATCTAAAACATCTATTATTTTACCACAAAAATCAATAATAATGATTCCATTTTTAATGATACCTGAACTGACAGGATAAATATAATTTGCGGTTAGTTTACGCATTAGTTGAAATAAATCAATTTACTGCCTTAATAATTTTCTTCCTTTCGAGTAAATAAATCAAAACCAAAAAACTAAAAAATAAAATAGAATTTATAAAAATTCTGTAAACAAGAGTCTGAATATTAATAATAATACTCAGAAAATATAAAAACACAGATATAAGTATATATGAAAGGATTCTTAAAAGGTTGTAATTTACAGGATAATATTTCTGACCAATAAAATATGAAGCTACCATTATTAAAAAATAACAGAAAAACGTAGCCCATGCTGAACCGGTATATCCGTAGATTGGTATCCACCAGAAATTTAAAATTAAAGTCACTACGGCTCCGAAAACAGAAAGATAAGCTCCGAAAACTGTTTTACCGGTAAGTTTATACCAGATTGATAAATTATAATATACTCCGAGACACATATTTGCAAGTAGAAGTATAGGAACAATATGCAAACCTGAGTAAAATTCTTTACCAACAAACAATTTTACAAAATCGAAATACATCATTATTCCAAGGAAGATGATAGAGCATGTAATAACAAAATATTTTAATACTTCAGCATATATATCTCTTGACTCACTTTTTTTCGCCTCTGCAAAAAAGAATGGCTCGGCAGCAAATCTGAAAGTCTGTATAAAAATTGTCATTAATATCGATATCTTATAGCATGCTCCGTAAATACCAAGTTGAGCCATTGCTGTAGATTTATCCGGAAGAAGATGCTTAAGAAGTATCCTGTCGAATGTTTCATTAATTATACCTGCAAGACCTACTATTAATAATGGCAAAGAATATTTGATAATTTTTTTCCATAATGAATAATCGAATTTAAATCCGGTTAAATATGGAAGCAATAAAATTAATGTAATAACTGAGGCAAACAGATTTGAAATGAAAACATATCCGACACCTATTTCCGGATTATATACAGATGATATAGCATTATGAATCAATGGATTTGAAGATTTAATCAAATGAGGACAAATAATAATAAAAAAGACATTCAAACCTATATTTACTCCTATATTTATCAAACGTATAAAAACGAATTTTAAAGCTTTATTCTGTACTCTGAGTAATGCAAAAGGAATAGAAGTTACAGCATCTATTGAAATTATTATTGCAAACCATGTAATATATTCACTATGATTTGCATAACCCATAACATTTGCAATACTCTGTGAAAATAAAATACAAATCAGTGTAAAAACAGATGAAGATATTAAAAGACTTACCAGGATAGTACTATAAACACTTTTCTTATTGGATTCTGTTTGGAAAAAACGAAAAAATCCTGTTTCCATACCATATGTCAAAACCACATTAAGAAAAGAAACATAAGCATAAATTTCTGTGACTACTCCATATTCTGCAGGAAGAAACACCCTTGTATACAGAGGAACAAGAAGGTAATTGAGCAACCGCCCAACAATACTACTAAGTCCATAAATAGCAGTCTGTCCGGCAAGTTTTTTTATAGGATTCAATTTATTTCAATAATTAACTATGAATATCCTTTAATTTTTGGACAAGTATATTAAGAAAATTTAGTAATGGCGTTTGAACCATCATTTTCATAATAGGATTAAGCTCAGCATTTATCGTGAAACGAACATCAGTTGAATCATTACTGATCTCCGTAAGATCAAGCAACATTTCAAACCGGATTTTAGAGTTAATTCCTGAATTTATGACTATTCTTTTCGCCGGAATTTTCTGAGATATAATCAGAGACAAGTCGGCCATACCTTTAATTGTAAATGAACAATCGTTTTCAGTAGATTTCCATTTAATAACCTGTTCCGGCATTAACTTTTCCAGGTTATTTAAATCACCTAGAAAATTGAAAAGGGCCCCTGAAGAATTATTTATTTTTACAATATCACTGGCTATTGATGTCATAATTATTTTTTAATATCCCATTTATCCGGATTCTGACGCCATTTTTCCAATACCTTTACCTGCTTATCAGTTATATAATCAGACTCAAGAGCTTGTTTGATAAGTGTTTTATAATTTGTAAGGCTAAAAAGTGGACAATCTGCTTTTTTAAAATTTTCTTCTGCAACCGGAAAATTGTAGCTGAAAATTGAAACCATTCCTATAACTTTACAACCTGCTTTTCTTAAAGCTTCAACAGCTGCAAGACTACTGGCACCGGTTGAAACAAGATCTTCAATTACAATTACAGATTGACCTTCATTAATATTTCCTTCTATCTGATTTCCTAAACCATGATTTTTTTCAGAACTTCTTACATATACAAAAGGTAATCCCATCTCCTGTGCTACTAATGCTCCCATTGCAATTCCACCGGTAGCTACTCCGGCTATTACATCAGGCATAGAGAATTCATTTGTAATAATATTAACAAAATGCTGACGCAGATAAGTTCTTATATTGGGATATGATAAAGTTTTACGATTATCACAATAGAAAGGAGACTTCCATCCTGATGCCCACGTAAAAGGATTATCCGGTCGAATTTGTATTGCTTTAATTTGTAATAAAAATTCCGCTACTTTTGATGCGGATTCATCGTACTGACTCATTGTTTATGCTTCCATGAATATTCAATCATTTGCAAAAGTACTATAAAAATATTAATTGAATTAACTCCATGGTTAAAGTATTTTTCAACAACAACTGCAAATAGTTTTATAAATAGCTCTTTTGATAAAAAAAATAAAATTTTCTATATCTTTACCTCCCGGATTAAATAAAACCAAATTATTTTCAGATATTATCATATAAATTTAAAACAACTTCCATATCTAAAATAATTTTAATCCTTAAGAGTTTTAATTTAAATAAAATAGATTTTTATTATATTAAAAAATTTGATGTTTTTCCGAGCTAAATTATTAAACTATCAATTGTAAATGAAAACCTTTTCTGAATTAAAGAAA
>JAUZOY010000062.1 GCA_030706235.1 Bacteroidota bacterium
AAAATGAAATAAATAATAAAAAAGCTGAATTATTCTAATTCTACCTTCTCCTGCTTTAAAGGAGTTGGAGATAAGGTCTCATAACCCTTTCATGTCAAAGCTTTAAATAAATGAATTGGGATCAAAACAGTTCTATTAAACATTTAACACCTATAATGAGATTATTCATATTCAAAGTACTGAAATTAATAGGATTATTAAGAATTCTACGGCATTTTAAGAAAGATAAAATAACTGTACTATGTTTTCACAGAGTGAGTGATGAATATTCTCCTTCATGGCCTCCTTTACAAAAAAAGGTATTCGAACAAATATTAAGCTATATTGAAAGACATTATACAGTCATTAATATCTCTGACATTAATAGAATCTCAGGAAAGAATTCAAAACCCTTACTAATAATCACTTTTGATGATGGCTATAAAGATATTATCAAAAACGTATATCCATTACTAAATAAATATAATTTTAAAGCGAATATTAACATCACAATAGATCCTATTGAAAAGGGAGAACCAATCTGGACACAAAAATTAAATAAAATCTTAGAAGAATACCTTAAAAAGGGTTTGCAATTAAATTTCAAATCCGGCGGGAAAAGCTATAAATATAACTTTACAAATGCTAACTTTGCAAAAAAGTGTGCTGAAATTTTTTTAGTTTTATTGAAAATTGATGAAATCTCAAGAAATTATCTGATTAATACATTTGAAAAGGAAATTAATGATTATGAATTTACAGAGGTTCTTTCATGGAAAGATACACTTATATTGCAAGAACTTGGATATGAAATTGGATCACATACTTTCTCGCATAGAAATTTATGCTCAGTTGAGACCGGAAATTTGGAATATGAATTAAAAAATTCTAAGCAATTGATTGAAGAAAAGATTAATAGTCCGATAGACATTATCGCTTTCCCTAACGGGCAATTTAATGATAAAATATTAAAACTTTCTATAGAGTACGGGTATAAATATCTTCTGCTAATTGAAGAATCAACATTTGATTATAAAAAACAATTTAATAATAAATACTTTGTTATACCACGAATATTGATAAATCATGATTCTTTTATTGAAAATTGCTTTAAGATTGAAGGATTTCATAGACTTATAACAAAAATCAAGAAAAAAATATGATAAAAATTCTTCTTGTTGGTGCTAACGACAGAGCTACAATAAGTGTTGCCAAACAATTGAAACAATACGGTTTTGTAATTGACGTTGCTGACTGGCAGGAATTTTATGTAAAACATTCCAGACATTTCAATTCCTATCATAAGCTTTATGATATTGAATTAAATGCCGAACGATTTATCAATGAACTAATTTCTTTAATAAAAGTAGAACATTATGAATTTGTAATCCCGATTAATGATGCAGCAATTGAAGTTTTGATTTTAATCAAAAATACTGTTAAAGAATTTACAAAAATAATTGGTCTCCCTTCTGATGAATGTTATATTTTTTCTCATAATAAATATGAATTAATAAAAAAATGTAATGAATTAAATATTCCTACTCCTGATACCATTTATATTGATAAAATTGATGATTTAGCATTAACCAAAGGCAGAATCAAATACCCTGTTATAATAAAGCCTATATATTCTAAATTAATCAAAAACAACAGATTATATTCATTCGTTGTAAAGCAGGCAAAATCTGAAACTCAATTATATGATTATGTAAACGAATTGATTGAGAATGTACCTTTAATGATTCAGGAATACATCGATGGAACAGGAGGAGGATTTAACTTTTTATCAAAAGACGGAATTCTTATTTCTTATTATGAACACAGAAGGATAAATGAACCGTTAGGTGGCGGACAGAGCAGCTACAGAAAAACAATTCCCGGAAAATTTTCTTTATTAAAAGAATACTCAGAGAAATTAATTAATGCTGTTAAATGGGATGGAATTGGAATGATAGAGTACAAAATTAATTCTCACGACCAATATATTATGGAAATTAACGGCAGATTTTGGGGAAGTATTGAACTTGGAATTTTCGGAGGTATTGATATTCCATCAAATCTGATTGAACTTAAATATTTTAATAAGGAAATATTTTATACAGATGTTAAAGAAGTCTTCGTACGAAACTTTAAAATGGATTTCAGATTTCAACTTATCAAAAGTATTAAAGAAAAATCATTGAAATCATTTTTTAAATGGCTTTTAAGCTTGAAAAATATTTTCAGAAAAAATGAAATTGTAGAAGATAGTTTTTGTAGGGACTTCTTTATGGAAACTATGTTTTATATTTCTTTATTAAAAAAAATTTTATTTTATCTTCATACACTTATCAGTTTTCATATAAAAATAAAACATAGAAAACCTGAAATATCACAATACCATAATATTGCATTTCTATGCGTTGGCAATATTTGCAGAAGTCCTTTTGCTGAACTTTATGCTAAAAAAAAGTATGGGAATATTTACAATTTTACTTCTTACGGATTAATTAATCAGAACAATAGAAAGAGTCCTGAATTTGCAATCATGGTTGCAAATGATAACGGCATTGACCTTAAAGATCATAAATCAAAATACCTAACACCTGAAATAATTAAAAATATTGATATTATTTTTATAATGGATTTTAAGGTATATTATGAATTCATGAAAAAATATCCACAATATATCAAAAAAATTTATCTTTTGAATAATAAGAAGGTAATTAATGATCCTTACAATAAATCTTACGAATATTTCTCTGAAATTTACAATGAAATTATGGATTCTATTGGAAATGTATTCAATGGGATTTGATAATGCACGAAAATGCAAACTTTATTACCTATGAAGAAGGGTAAAATGCTTCACCCATACTATTTTTCAGCCTCTTCATTTCCTCTTTCTACAACAAAATTACCTAATACCAGATAATCCATCTTAGTTCTGTTGTAGCAACTAATAGCTTCATCCGGCGAACAAACTATAGGTTCCTGTCTGTTGAAAGATGTATTAATAACGAGATATACACCTGTAATTTTACCAAATTCATTAATAAGATCCCAAAGGATAGGGTTTGAATCCCTGTTGATTGTTTGTACCCTCGCTGTACCATCAATATGAGTAATGGCAGGAACTTTGGATTTCATATCTTCTTTTACTCTGGGTGCAAGTAACATAAATGGAGAATTTCCATACATTTCAAAATAATCATTGGCTTTATCTTCATGTACTACCGGAGCAAAAGGTCTGAATGGCTCCCTCTGTTTAATTTTTTTATTCAAAACATCTTTGATCTCATTATTGCATGGATTACCTAGTATAGATCTGTTTCCCAGTGCTCTCGGACCGAACTCCAACCTACCCTGAAACCAACCTACAGTATTATTATCTGCAATCTTTGCTGCAATATATTTAGTAAGTTCATCATTTTCATATCTTTTAAAATCCAAACCAGCCTTTAACAAACTTCTTTTCATCTGTTCTTCAGTATATTCAGGACCCATATAAGCATTATTCATAACGAAAGATCTGGGATTATCCAGCATACAGTTATGAATATACATTGCTACACCTAATGCAGCACCGGCATCTCCGGCAGCAGGTTGGATAAATATTTCCTTAAAAGGCGTTTCTTCAAGTATTCTCTGATTTGTTACGCAATTTAATGAAACCCCTCCTGCCATACATAGTTTATCAACTTTGGTTTCATCATAGAGATTTTTTGCAATAGCCAGGATAGTATCTTCAACAAGTCTCTGTAAACTTGCTGCAATATCGTAATGCCTCTGATTAAATTCTTCATTTTTACTTTTAGGTTTTCCAAATGTCTTAACAAATTTATTGCTATACATTCTCTTTCCCTTATTAAATCCAAAATAGCTCTGGTCGATCCTGAAACTGCCATCCGAAGCTATATCAACAATTTCTTTGAACTTATCAAGATAAACAGGATTACCATAACCGGCAAGGCCCATCGTCTTACCTTCTCCACTATTTGCGGCAAATCCTAAATAAGTTGTTACAGCGGTATAAATCAACCCTAAAGAATCAGGGTAATGTATTTCCTTTTTAATATCTATTTTATTTCCACTACCTATGCCACATGAAAGAGTAGCCATCTCCCCAACCCCATCAACAGTAAGAATCGCAGCATTTTCAAAAGGAGATACCAAAAATGAACTTGCAGCATGAGCTAAATGATGCTTTATAAATAACACTTTTCCCTCATAACTTAACTCCTTTTTCAAATATATCGGTAATGACAACCTGTCCTGTAACCAATTGGGAATAGTTCTTAAAAAATTTCTATAAGAATATGGAAATGCTTTAATATGATCTATAATCACTCTTGAAAATTTCAAATATGGCTTTTCATAAAAGCCTATATAATCTATTTCATTAAAGGATATATTACCGGCCTGAATACAATAGTTTATTGCATTTAAAGGAAAATCCGATGAATTTTTTATACGATTAAATCTCTCCTCCTGAACCGCAGCAACAACCTCTCCATCTTTAACAAGACATGCTGCAGAATCATGATAATAACAGGAAATACCTAATATATTCATCAAATAAAGTTTTTTATTACTATTACTGGCAAAGCTACAGAAAAAAAATAAAACTTTATTATTTATTTTTCAAACGATTAAAAACAAAATAATTAATAATATTTTCGAAATTATTGAGTTCTTAATTAAGTAAAAAGTATTATCTTTGCGCTCTTATTTAAAAAAATTTAACTTTAAATAAGTATTATTAGATTGATTTTCACCACACTAAACATATAATAAAATGAGGCTGTCAGATTTCAGGTTCATGCTACCAAACGAATTAATAGCATCCCATCCTTCTCATGAAAGAGAAGAATGCAGGCTTATGGTATTGAACAGAAAAAAAGAAACAATTGAACACAAAGTATTTAAAGACGTACTCAATTATTTCGATGATGGAGATATAATGATCCTGAATAATACGAAAGTATTTCCGGCAAGGCTATATGGTACTAAAGAAAAAACAGGAGCAACTATCGAAGTATTCCTACTTAGAGAATTAAACCGTGAAGCCAGATTATGGGATGTGCTTGTTGAACCTGCCAGAAAAATAAGAATAGGTAACAAGTTATATTTCGGAGAAAACGATATATTAATGGCTGAAGTTATCGACAATACAACGTCCAGAGGCAGAACGCTCAGATTCCTGTATGATGGTACTCATGAAGAATTTAAACACATACTTGAATCTCTGGGAGAAACACCTCTACCTAAGATAATAAAACGAGCACCTGAACCTGAAGATAAAGATAGATATCAAACTATTTATGCAAAACATATCGGAGCTGTTGCTGCTCCAACAGCAGGTCTCCATTTCAGCAGAGAGCTACTTAAAAGACTCGAAATCAAAGGAGTAAACTTTGCAGAAGTAACTTTACATGTCGGACTTGGAACTTTTAGGAATGTTGATGTTGAAGACCTGTCAAAACACAAAATGGATTCTGAAGATTTCTTCATACCTGAGGAAACGGCAGAAATAGTGAATAAAGCAAAAGAAAATAAACATAAAATCTGCGCTGTTGGCACCACATCCATGAGAGCAATAGAATCTTCCGTTTCAACTTACGGAACTCTTAATCCATACAAAGGATGGACGAATAAATTTATATTTCCTCCATATGACTTTAGTATAGCAGATGCAATGGTTACAAACTTCCATCTTCCGCAATCAACATTAATGATGATGGTATCTGCTTTTGCAGGTTATGATTTTCTTTTGAAAGCATACAAAGTCGCTGTAGAGGAAAAATATAACTTCTTCACCTATGGAGATGCAATGCTGATAGTTTAGTTAAATTCAGTATTAATCGTTTTTTGATTACTTATTAAAATACAGTTTACCGGATATTTATAAATGGAGAAACATGCTATAATTGTTGCCGGAGGAATTGGCAAAAGGATGAACTCCGATATCCCAAAGCAATTTATAATTTTAGCAGGTAAACCTGTATTAATGCATACTATAAGTGCCTTTTTCATTTGTGATCCTGAAATAAAAATTACTTTGGTTTTGCCATCAGAACATATTTGCTTTTGGAAAAAACTTTGTAAAGAATATAATTTTTCAATTAAACATAAGATAGTTCCAGGAGGGGAAGAAAGATTTTTCTCTGTTAAAAACGGACTGGATTCTGTTTCAAATGAATGTTTGATTGCAATTCATGATGGAGTCAGAGCTTTAATTAGTACTGAACTTATAAACAGAATATTTGATTATTCCGGAAAATACGGAAATGCTATTCCGGTTATACCTGTAAATGAATCTGTCAGAGAAATATTACCGGGAAATTTAAGTAAACACATTGACAGATCATTGCTCAAAATAGTTCAAACGCCACAATGTTTCCATTCATCTGTAATAAAAAAAGCATATGAACAGGAATTCAATATTGACCAGTTCACTGATGATGCCTCTGTAGTTGAAGCAACAGGTATAAAGATCAACCTTATCGAAGGTGAAAAAACAAATATAAAAATAACTACCCCTGACGATTTACTGATTGCTGAAGCACTTTTAGAGACTGCTTTGAACTATAAAAGAGAATGATATAACCAAAGATTCAGCCCTCTCCCCCAACCCATCTCCCATATGAAATGGCCGTAACATAAGTACTAATATTATTTTACTTTTTTGAATTTAACGTTAAATTCGTTTGGAATAATTTTTTGACCACAAGTGTTTGCATATACTTTAGTGAATTCAACGCCGAAATATAGTATAATTGCTGAATAATAGATCCAGGCAAGAATTAAAATGATTGAGCCAGCAGCTCCATATGCTGAAGCAATATTGTAGCTTCCGAGGTAAAAACCAATAACGAATTTACCAATCAGGAATAGAAATGCAGTGAACGATGCCCCGATAAAGCAATCACGTATAGCTATAATACCATCTGGCAGCGTTTTGAAAATAATAGTAAATAAAAGTGTAATGATAATAAAAAGAATGATCAGATTGATTATATAAAACAAATGAATAGCATCTTTTGGAAAGATTATTGCTATACGCTTGTTAAGAATATCAATTAAAGTATTTGTGATTAAACCTACTAATAATAAAATTCCTAAAGAGCCAATCATTGAAAATGACATAAGGCGGTTGTATATAAATTTTATTAAAACGCGTTTAGGTTTTGTTTTAATACCCCATATATAATTTATTGAGTCCTGAATTTCAGAAAATACCCCGGAGGCTCCTATAAATAATATTATAAATCCTATTATAGTAACAAATGAATTGCTACCGGAAAGTTTTGCATTTTTAATCATATCCTGTATTTGCAGAGCAGCATCTTTTCCGACGAATCCATTAATTTGCCCGAATATCTCACCTCTTACTGCATCAGTTCCAAAAAACACTCCACTAAGGGATATAATGATTATAAGCAAAGGAGGTAATGAAAAAACTGTGTAATAAGACAATGCGGCACTTAATTGAAGAGCATTGTCGTTAATAAATCCACTCATGGTTTCTTTGAGTATAAACCAAGTTTTTTTTGCCGCATCTTTTATTTGCTTCATTTTAATAGTTCTTGAGTATAAATTTCATTTAATATTATTTAAATACAATTGTAGAAGGTTTTCAATATCAAAATCTCTGAAACCAAAATCAGAAGTAGAATTGTTATTAATTACAATATTTCTGAAAAATAGTTACAATGTTGTAATCCTTCCGGCTTATATTTTATAAAGAAATATTATCTATGCATCTATATAGTCAGGACCATTTTTAAAAAAAGGCAGGAAATGACTTAACCTTAAAAGTAAACATTAAAATTTAACCTTTTTATAAAAGATTGTTTTTGTAATTTCTGCAGCGATAATATAAAGCAATACTATTAGCAATAAAAGTAAAAATATAGTTATTCCGAGGGGGCTAAAACCAAAAATAAATCCAAGTGGTGTGAATGGTAAAATTAAGGTAATGACAGCAATCAATAGTGTTGCAATTAAAAGATATTTTCCGGGCATACTTTTAAAAAATGGCTTCCTACTCCGAATAACCAGTACAATCATTGATGCTGATATAACCGACTCCACGAACCACCCAGTCCTGAACTGACTCTCATTGGCACGAAGGACGATTAAAAGCAAACCAAAAGTAAGGTAATCAAATATAGAACTAACCAGACCGAAGGTAATCATAAACTTGCGAATTGCATTTATATCCCAACGTCTTGGATGGTCAACCATTTCGCCATCTACATTGTCAGTAGCAATTGTCATTTCAGGAAAGTCAGTCATTAGGTTAGTAAGAAGAATCTGTTTGGGAAGTAATGGAAGGAATTGAATGAAGAGCGATACGCCAGCCATGCTGAACATATTACCAAAATTAGCACTTGTTGCCATAAAAACATACTTCAGCGTATTGGCAAAAGTTCTTCTTCCTTCTTTCACACCTTCAACCAGGACACACAGATTCTTTTCGAGTAATACGATATCAGCTGCATCCTTAGCAACATCAGCAGCAGTATCTACAGAAATTCCAACATCGGCAGCATGGAGTGCAGAAGCATCATTAATACCATCTCCCATATATCCTGCGACATTACCGGCTTTTCGCATTGCAATTATAATTCGTTCTTTCTGGTTAGGCTCTATTTCCGCAAAAACATCAATTTTACTGACATGCCGTATAAGAGCACCATCACTCATCCGATTAAGTTCCGGACCAATAATTATATTACTATCTGAAAGTCCCAGCTTCTTACTCAGATTAGCTGCAACCAGATGGTTATCACCAGTGATAATTTTGAGTGAAACGCCAAGCTTTTTCAGACTGGCTATAGTGTCTGTAATGTTTGCCTTAGGTGGGTCAAAAAGTTTAAGAAATCCTATAAACGTCATATCTGTCTCATCATTTTTATCAATAGGCAATTCCGATTTAATATATTTGTAAGCAATACCAATTGTGCGAAACCCCTGATTACTGAACTCTTCAAATTGTTTCTGAATTTTATCCTTCATTGAAGAAATATCAACTATACTTTTCTCTTTAATTTCTACAGAATTACATACATCCAGAATATTAGATAAAGCCCCTTTGGTTACCATTAAATATTTACCACTATGTGTAACTGCAATACTCAATCGTTTACGAAGAAAATCATAAGGAATTTCATCCTTTTTCTGATATTCAGACAGGTCAATCTTATTATTTTTACGTATGGCTTCATCTATAGGATTTGTAAAACCCGTTTCGTAAAACGCATTAATATAAGCATATAGAAACACCTTATCACTTTTATCACCGTTCATATCAAGTGCGGTTTCTACTTTCACTTTTCCTTCAGTTAGTGTGCCGGTTTTATCAGAACATATTATATTCATACTGCCGAAATTTTCAATAGAAGCCAGACGTTTTACGATCACTTTCTTTTCAGCCATCTTTTTGGCACCATGCGCAAGATTGATGCTTATTATTGCCGGTAATAGCTGTGGTGTTAGCCCCACTGCTAAAGCCAGAGAAAAAAGAAATGAGTCAAGGACAGGACGATGCAAATAAACGTTTATAGCAAATATGATGACCACCAGTACCAATGTAACTTCTCCAAGGAAAAAACCAAATCTTCGTATACCATGTTCAAATTCGGTTTCAGGTGGCTTGAGTTTTAATCGCTCTGAAACTTTACCAAACTCAGTGTTTTTGCCGGTAAATATAACCAATGCTTTTGCAGTACCACTTACTATATGAGTACCCATCCAAACTGTATTTGCTCTTTCTGCAAGAGGAGTCTCGGAAGATAAAACAGAAACATCTTTTTCAACCGGGAAGGTCTCTCCTGTAAGCATTGCTTCATCTAAAAAAATATCTTTTGAT
Source organism: Bacteroidota bacterium (assembly GCA_030706235.1). Lineage (GTDB taxonomy): Bacteria > Bacteroidota > Bacteroidia > Bacteroidales > GWE2-29-8 > JAUZOY01. The sequence continues at coordinate 9,839 of JAUZOY010000062.1, forward strand.
TCAAGAAGCAGGCAATCTGCAGGAACAATATCACCTGCATTCAGAATAACAATATCACCAGGTACGATATCTTCTATATGAATTTCCTTTTCATTTCCATCGCGCAATACAGCTGCATTAATTTGTACTATGGCAAGTAATTTTTTTATAGCATTTGAAGCACTGTACTCCTGCCAAAAGCCAAGTAGTCCGCTTATAATGATGATTGTAAAAATAATAGATGCATCAACTATATTACGCAAATACAGTGACAAACCTGTTGCAATCAACAGAATTAGAATAATCGGGCTTTTAAACTGAGCGATAAGATGAGTTAATGCGTCCGATCGTTTTTGTGTCTTAAGACTATTTGCGCCATAACTATTCAGCCTTTTTTTTGCTTCCTCAGTCGTAAGACCTTTAGTCGTTGCATGAAGATTATTAAGTAATTCTGAATTTGAAATACTCCAGAAAGGCTGAGAGTTTGTATTCATTGTTTAAATTATAATATTAACTTTCATTATTCGAGCTGATTAATCTTTGCCATCGACTAACCTGCACTGTATAAATAATCATGACAATCAACCTTTCTGTATGAATTTTAATAAATCCATGACTAACTCTTTTTGAAGAAGCCCATGTAATCAGGTTCTTAGCTACTTAGCTTTATTTTTTTCAGCAAATTCTGAAACATCCTCTTTTACCTTTTCATATTTATCGGAGACATTTTCCTGAAGTTTATTGAATTTGTCTTTTAGGTTATCTGCAAGATCCTCTCCTTTTTTATACAATTTTTTTCGCATATCTGATCCTTTTTTCGGAGCAGCTAAGACTCCTAATAATGCGCCTGTGGCCAAACCAGCCAATGCTCCTAATAATACTTTTCCTGAGTTCATGTTTTATTGTTTTAATTTATTATTGAAAATTTAGTATTACCTGAATTAAAATTTCAGGTTATTTGCTCTTCTTAGATGTTAAATCTTTGAATGATTTATCAAGTTTATCCATTTCTATATTAAATTCTTTTTTAAATTTTTCCCACTTTTCTTTTTCTTCATCTTTAAAATCAGCCAGTTTCTTTTTCAGATCTTTGTTTTTTTGTTCTAATTCGGCTAATTTCTTCTCAGACCCGATTCTTTTTTCCTTTTTCTCTTTAGCTATCTTAACTTTTAAATCTGCAATCTTTTTTTCATAATTATTAATTTTTTCCTCTGACTCTTTTTTAAATTGCTGAATGGAATCTTTTATAGCCTGATTAAGCTCTTGCTTGGCTTCTACTACTTTACCCTTTGCTTCCTGTACATTTTCGCGGGCATTTTCTACTTTTTCAGATGATGAATGACAACTCATCATCATTGTTCCTGCTATAAATACAACAACGCCCAAGTTTAAAATATCTTTTTTCATATGCATTAAATTGAAGTTAGTGATAAAATTATTAAACATACAAAGATATTTCTTTTAAATCCGGGCATTGATACATAATTAATTCGAAGATTTATAAAATTCACAGGGATTGCATGAATAATACAGACAACAGATAATTTCTACAGCTGTCTTGATGAAAAAGGTGACAAATTATTCATATCTCAGTGCTTCAATAGGATTTAGTGAAGCTGCTTTACGGGCAGGATACCAACCGAAGAAAAGACCTATCGCAGTTGAAAAGATAAATGATAATAAAATAGAAAACAGAGAAATGACAATTGGCCACCCTGCAAATTTTGCAATAATTTCCGAAACAAAAATTCCCACGGCAATGCCAATCATACCTCCTGCAAAACTTATTACAATAGCTTCTATCATAAATTGAATCAGCACATCTCTTCCTTTTGCTCCTATTGCCATACGTACACCGATTTCCCGGGTTCTTTCAGTAACCGAAACCAGCATTATATTCATAATACCAATGCCACCAACTAAAAGAGAAATACTTGCAATACTTGCAAGCAAAATTGTCAGAACTTTTGAAACAGAGCCAAAGATATTACTCAGATCTGATTGTGTACGAACAGTAAAATCATTATCATCTGAAGCAGCAAGTTTATGATTCTGACGCAAAATATTAGTAATCTCATCCACAGCATCACTAATCTGATCTTCAGATTTTGCTGATGCTATAATACTGTTTACATATTGAGTAGATGACATTAATCTTTTCTGAACTGTAGCAAAAGGAGCTATAATTATATCATCCTGATCCTGCCCAAAAGTATTTTGTCCCATTTTATTGAGAACTCCGACTATTTTTAACGGTATACTGTTTACCCTGATCATCTGGCCTACAGGATTCGCATCTTCACTACCAAACAAATTATAAACAACAGTTACTCCGATGAGACAGACTTTTGCTGCTGTCCTATCATCAAAAGCAGTAAATGTACTTCCTTTTGCAGCAGAAAGAGAACGAATTTTTAAATAATCATCCTTAACGCCGAGAATAAATGAACTCCAATTTTGCGAACCTGATATAACCTGAGCTCTTCTCTGAACTACCGGAGAAACATAATTTACCATATCACAACGATTTTTTATTGTTTCAGCATCATCTAATCTAATAGTCTGAGTTGTAGCTGCCCCCTGACGTACTCCACCCTGAGTGGTTGTACCGGGAACAATCATTATTGCATTTGTTCCAAGACTTGCTACAGAAGCTTTAATATTTTGATTTGACCCCTGACCAATGGCTAACATAGCAATAACAGAACCCACACCAATGATGATACCAAGCATGGTAAGTACAGTTCTGAGCTTATTTCTGTTAAGGGAACGGCAAGCTACTCTTATAAGATTAAGAATTCTCATATTGTTGATATATTTTCAGACAATGAGGTTAATATTTTTAATTCTACTGATGCATTTTTTCTGATGTCCACTATTTCATTTGAAATAATTTTTCCATCTTTAAAAACAATATTACTTTTAGCAAACTGAGCAATATCCTTTTCATGAGTAACCATTACTATAGTGATGCCATTATCATTCATTTTCTGAAAAATTTCCATTATTTCATAACTGGTATGTGAATCGAGATTTCCTGTAGGTTCATCAGCCATAATAATCAGAGGATCATTCACCAAAGCACGTGCAATTGCAACTCTTTGCTGCTGTCCGCCGGATAATTGATTGGGCATAGACCAAAGACGGTCGGCAAGACCGACAGAAGTCAAAGCGTTTAATGCCTTTTCATTTCTCATTTTAGAATTTACATTATTATTATACAACATGGGGAGTTCAACATTTTCAAGAGCAGTAGTTCTTGGCAAAAGATTAAATGACTGAAATACAAAGCCGATCTTACTGTTTCTTAATTCCGCCAGCTCATTTTTATTACGACCTGAAACGTCTTTATCTTCTATCAGATAACTTCCGGCAGTAGGAGTATCGAGACATCCGAGAATATTCATAAAAGTCGACTTTCCGGAACCACTTGCACCCGAAATAGCTACAAACTCACCTTTGGTAATATTTAGAGATATACCCCTTAGAGCATAAACCTCTACATCACCGGTTTTATAAACCTTAGTCAGGTCCTTCACAACAATCAGATATTCTTTATTATTCATTTTATTGTCTTCTTGGTCTGAATTTAGGTATAAATGGGTTTTGAGCAGATTTGGCGGCAGTAACTGAATGATTAATACCGGTAGCAACATCATCCCCTTCTTTAATATTTCCGCTTACAGCAGTGAAAGCTCCGTCATTTAATCCTTTTGTTACTTTAACAGGTAAAATTTCATT
>JAUZOY010000063.1 GCA_030706235.1 Bacteroidota bacterium
AAGAAATTCAAATTTACAATTAACGGAAATCAATATGATGTCCAGATTTTAAATATTGATTATAATATTGCCGATGTAGAGGTTAACGGTACTTCATATAAAGTAGAAGTTGACAGTAATCTTCAGCAGACAAAAACACCTAAACTTGTGCGTACTCTTGCAGTTCCTTCTACTGATGTAGTCCCTGCAACTGCCAAAACAAGCAGCCCAAATGCTCCAAAGGGAGCCGGATATATCAAATCACCTCTTCCGGGATTGGTACTTGATATATTTGTCAAAGAAGGCGATTATGTTAAAGCTGGTCAACGACTTTTAATATTGGAAGCAATGAAGATGGAAAACAATATAGATTCTGATAAAGAAGGAAAAATTGTTGAAATCAGTGTAAACAAAGGAGATAATGTTATGGAGGGAGATATCCTAATTGTTATTGGTCAATAAATATTAAAAATAATCTTATGGATAATTTAAGCGATTTATTTAGTTTTACCTCAGAACATTTTTCACAATTTCTGCATTATACTGCTTTTGCGAATTTTACTATGGGGCATATTTTAATGATTTTAATAGGACTTGGTTTTATTTTTCTTGCTATTGCAAAAGAGTATGAACCACTTCTGCTTGTCCCTATTGGATTTGGTATGCTTATAGGAAATATTCCTTTCCCTTCTGCTTTGAATATTGGAATTTACCAGGAGGGTAGTGTTTTGAATTACCTGTATTTTGGAGTAACTCACGGAATTTATCCTCCTTTGATCTTTTTAGGAATTGGAGCAATGCTGGATTTTTCAACGTTAGTATCAAATCCTAAATTGATTTTACTGGGAGCAGCAGCTCAACTTGGAATTTTTGGTGCATATGCAGTATCTTTACTTTTGGGATTTAATCCTTTTGAAGCAGCTTCAATTGGAATTATAGGTGGTGCTGATGGACCTACTTCTATTTTCCTTTCTTCAAGACTTGCTCCTCATCTTGTAGGTGCTGTTGCTGTATCTGCATATTGTTATATGTCTCTTGTCCCTGCTTTACAGACTCCGATTATGAGGTTGCTGACAAGTAAAAAAGAAAGAGTAATAAGAATGAAACCAACACGTACAGTTTCAAAACGTGAAAAAATAATTTTCCCTATAGTAGGCTTATTACTAACTTGTTTTATGGTTCCAGGTGGCCTTCCTTTATTAGGCATGCTTTTCTTTGGTAATTTACTTAAAGAAAGTGGAGTTACAAATAAACTTGCAGAAACAGCAAAAGGTCCATTAACAGACATTGTAATGATTCTGATTGGGCTTACTGTCGGAGCATCAACTCAAGCTAATACGTTTCTTAAGAAAGAATCAATAATGATTTTTCTTATAGGTATAGTAGCTTTTATGGTTGCTACAACTTTCGGAGTATTGTTTGCGAAATTTATGAATTTATTTCTGAGTAAAGAAAATAAAATAAATCCTTTAATAGGAAATGCAGGTGTTTCTGCTGTTCCAAATGCAGCAAAAGTATCTCAGAGTCTGGGGCAGGAATATGACAAAACTAATCATCTTCTGATGCATGCTATGGCTCCAAATGTTGCCGGAGTTATAGGTAGTGCTGTTGCTGCCGGTATTCTGCTAAGCTTTATGAGTTAATATTGGCCTATTTAAAATTTAATTTGAAATTGTAAATTGAGCTGGAAGGCAGTTTTTATTATTAATCCCAAAGCGGGATCTAAGAGAAATATTGATCTTTCACAATTAATTACAAAGACTGTTGAAAATGCTTTCTCATATAAAATCATTATATGGGAAAGTCCTCAACAAGACCTCGAATCAATTGTTGATGACGAAATAAAAAACGGATATAATCTTTTTGTCGCAGTAGGAGGGGATGGAACAGTAAATCGTGTTGGAAGTATCCTTGTCAATAAAGACGCTGTGTTTGGAATTATACCCATGGGTTCCGGTAATGGATTAGCCCGATTCCTTAAAATCCCACTTAATACAGTAAAAGCAATAAAATATCTTAAAACTGCAAAAACTAAAATAATTGATAGTTGTTCAATAAACGGAAAAACATTCCTGTGTACTGCGGGTGTAGGTTTTGATGCGCATATCGGAAAACTGTTTGCAAACAATACAAAACGAGGTCTGTATTCTTACATTAGTATTATTTTCAATCAGTTTTTTTCATATAAACCGGAAGAATATATTCTTGAATTTGATGATAAAAAAATATGTGTAAAGGCATATTTAATAACTTTTGCTAATGCAAATCAGTGGGGTAACAATGCAATTATTGCTCCGGAAGCAAATATTCTTGATGGTATTATAAACGTTACTGTTCTCAGACCATTTAATAAATTATTTTCAATACCCCTGATGATAAGACTTTTTAATAAAACCATACATCATTCCTGTTATATTGATACCTATAAGACAAAAGAAATTACAATTAAAAGAAAATTGTCAGGTGCAGTTCATTATGATGGAGAACCTGATGAAATGAACACTGAAATAAAAATAAAAATCCATCCTTCTTCTTTGAAAATAGCTTTGAAATAAAACAATGATAATTATTCTGCGTTATATTTTTGGAATAAAACAAAAGAAATAATTATGAAAAATTTTTCCTACATATTGCCTATATTATTAAATTTAATTCAAAATTTTATGATTTTGAATGTTAAAAAGATGTTGATAGATGTTAAAGTTATAAATACATTAAATATCTTTCTTTTATCATTATTCATCCTCTTTTCTCTGCAGTGCTTTTCTCAAAATGAAGGAAAAGGAGTGATACAATTTTCAGGAGTAGTAATTACAGATAATCTTAAACCTGTTCCATTTACAAGTATAATGATACAAAAGACAAATAGAGGTACAATTTCGGATTATTATGGTTTTTTTTCTATAGTAGCTCAGGAAGGAGATGTAATATTATTTTCTGCTGTAGGTTTTAAACAAGGGAAATATGTAATTCCCAAAAATCTGGAAACTTCACATTATTCATTAATCCAGATATTGCATGGAGATACTGTGCGATTAAAAGAAACTGTGATTTATCCATGGCCTACAACTGAGCAGTTTAAACAGGCTTTTTTAAATTTGAAAATTCCTGATGATGATCTTGAAAGAGCTAAGAAAAATCTGGCTCTCGAAGAAATGAAAACAAAAATGGATGTATATGAAAGAGATGGTATGATGAACTACAATAATTACATATATGAACAGTCAAGCAAACTCTATTATGCGGGACAATATCCTCCAAACAACCTCCTAAATCCGTTATCTTGGGCTAAATTCATTGAAGCATGGCGAAACGGTGAACTAAAGATTAAAAATGAGTAAAACGGTAGAATTAAAAAAATCATTTTATGTAGAGTCTGAATTTTACAATTTGTAAAAGCATGTATCGTTCTATTTTGCTAACTTTGCACAAAAATTAAACATTCATTTTCGGGTATTAACTTGAAAGGATTTACAAATAATCATAGTTTTTATCTTCTTGTAGGATTTATAGTAGGAATTGCATTTGGGTCTACTATTGCATGGTTTATTAATAATAAGGATACTTATCATTATATTTCAGACAGAACTATAGGTAAATTAGTAAATGATTTTAAAAAGGTTCCTGATTTTATATCCAATATTGATCTTTATCCTTTTAGTAAAAAAAGATTTGATAAGAAAGATGATTTTGATATTAGTGATTCTGAATTATTTAAAAATAATTCGAATTATTCTATTCCCGGAGAATCTCTATCTGTTAATAAAAAAAATAAAAGTAATTTTTATTATGATACTCTTTATTCCGACTCGTCAACATATTTAAATGACTTCGAGAATATCGACAGAAATGTAATAATAAAGAAAGATGAATTAATTGTAAGCAGAATAATAAGAATTGAAGGTGTTGATATTCAAAAAAACAGACATAACAGACTACTGGACTCTTTGCTCACCGATGAAAATGATGATAATATTTATTCTGATAAAATTATAGTAGAATTCTGGAAATCTCCGCTAAATTACAAAGGATATAAAATGACAAGAACAAAACTTGTTTTATTTGGATTGACAGATTATGATGACATTACTATTAGGTATGTTCGAAATAATTATTTTTTACATTCCGGAAATACTAAATACAAATTATTATTTAATGATAATTTCATGCCTCTAATTCCGGCCAAAGAATAATAAATATCAAAAAAACAGGTAAGATGAAAATAAATTTTATTAAATATCAGGGAACAGGAAACGATTTTATAATGATTGATAATCGCAACCTTAGTTTTCCTAAAGAAAATTCCGAACTTGTTGCACATTTATGTAATCGCCATTTTGGAATAGGTGCAGATGGTTTAATATTGCTTGAGAATAATAATTTGAATAATTTTTCAATGGTTTATTATAATTCAGATGGTCATGAATCAACAATGTGCGGTAATGGTGGAAGATGTGTAGTAGCTTTTGCAAAAACACTTTATCCTGAACATGAATATTTCAGATTCATGGCAATTGATGGGGAACATTCGGCAGAAGTAAAAGAAATAAATGGTAACAGAACTATTGTCAGTCTGAAAATGAATGATGTGGATGAGATTGAAACGATTGATAATGACTATTTTTTGAATACAGGATCACCGCATTTTGTTACATTTGTGAAAGATATTGACAGTATTGATGTTGACTATGAAGGTAAAAAGATCAGATATAGTGAAAGATTCGCAGGTAAAGGTACAAATGTTGACTTCCTTGAAAGATTTGAAGATTATATTTATGTAAGAACATATGAAAGAGGTGTGGAAAACGAAACTCTTTCTTGCGGAACAGGTGTGGTGGCTTCGGCAATTGTTACTGATTTTTCCAGATCGGTAAATAAATCAGTGTATAAAATCAGAACTTTAGGTGGTGAATTAAGTGTTAAATTCAATTCATCTGATAAAAAGAAATATACTGATATATGGCTTGAAGGACCGGCAACTATGGTATTTATGGGAAATTATGAATTTTAATTAAGAATTCATAATTTAGAAAAGCATATTATTTTTTTGATAAATTTCGTAGTATTGCTTTATTAATTCTTTTTGCAAGACAAGGTCCTTCATAAATGAAACCTGTATATACCTGAACCAGGGTAGCGCCAGCTTTTAATTTATCAATTGCATCTTTAGGAGAATGAATACCACCAATTCCAATAATTGGGAATGACTTACCTGATTTTTGTGCAATATATCGTATTATTTCAGTTGAACGGTCAGTCAGCGGTTTCCCGCTTAAGCCTCCATTACCTATTTTATCAACAGTTTTTTCATTTGTTTTAAGACCAATTCTTGATGTAGAAGTATTTGTAGCAACTATTCCATCAAGATTAGTCTCTATGACAAGCTCAATCATATCATCCAATTGTTTCGTGGTAAGATCCGGACTTATTTTTATAAGTATAGGTTTGGGTTTTGGCTTGGTGTTGTTTATTCTCTGAATTTCTCTAACTATAACAGACAGCGAGTCTTTGTTTTGCAGTTCGGAAAGGTTTTTAATATTAGGGCAACTGACATTTATTGTAAAATAATCTACATAATCAAATAGACCTTCGAAACATGTAATATAATCATTGATCGCATCTTTGTTTTTAGTCGTTGTATTTTTTCCAATATTTCCGGCGATGATTAGTTTATGTTTTTGTTTACTGAGATTATATTTGATTTTTTCAAGTCCGATGTTATTAAATCCCATTCTGTTAATGAGTGCATTATCTTGTGGTAATCTGAAAAGACGTGGCTTTTCATTTCCAAACTGAGGTTTAGGAGTAACTGTACCAATTTCAATATGGCTAAATCCCAGACAAAACATTTCATTATAAAGTGTTGCTTGTTTGTCGAAACCGGCAGCAATACCTACCGGGTTATCAAATTCAATTCCAAATACTTTTGTTTTAAGTCTTTTATCATTTACAGAAAAAAATAAACGAAAAATTTGTGGAATGAAAGGTATTCCGAATAAAATCTTCAGCAGTACAGAAACTATTTTATGTGCAGTTTCAGGATCAAACAGGAATAATAAACGCTTGATTAATAGTTTATACATTCCCTAATGAAATTAGTTTTATACTACCTTTATTCAATTATTTCTTTTCTTCTTTATCTTCAGAATTATTTTCTTCGTTTTTTTCTTCATCGAAAACAAGTAAGTTAACTTCCTGAAGCTGATTGTACCATGTTAATACTTTTTTAATATCAGAGATATAAACTCTTTCTTTATCATATTCAGGAATAACTTCTTCGAAATATTTTTTTAATATATCATTATCGGATTTAGGATCTATAGTTGGTTTTCCTTCTTCTTTTTTATATATTCTTTTAAATACTTCTTCAAGTGATACAACGTCTTCCTCTGTATAAACACTGATATCGCTAAGTACACTAACTTTATGTGAAGCATAAATAGGGAAACGTTTGTTTTCTTTAAGGAATTCAACAATCGCACCAGATTTGGTATGCCCAACTAATTTAAAAAGACTGCTTTGTCCGCTAATTGATAAAATCTTACTTAAATCCATCCTTTATTTTTTCAGTATTATTTTATATTTAAAAGTTTAATTAATAATAAACTAAACCATTTATTTGTTTTTTAATAAACAAGGCAAAAATATGAAATTTTTTAATTCTGAAGATACATTTTTTTATCATCTGAATTATTTGAAAAAGACATAAATTTTATTATTTGTAAATGAACTAATACATTTGATTTATTAATTTTGTATGTTTGCAAGATAAAGAATAGAATTTTACGTTTATGTTATTAATTTATATTGATTTCTTCTAAAATAATGGTATTAAGTGAGATGGAAATGATTTTTAAGATTTATTCGTTTTTTTTTAATGGTATAAATTTTGTTTATGTTCTTGATACTCTGATTTTAATTTTGTGTTTAATTTTATTATTTATATATCATAATTTTAAAAAAATAATACTCAAATATAATAATGAAAAAATTGATAATATCAAGCTAAAGACTCAATTGGATGAATTTGAAAGGTTCTTTAAAACGTTTATTAATTCTACACCTGATATGGTTTTTGTAAAAGATGAGAACCTTAATATTAAAATGGTAAATAAATCATATCTGGATTTTATCGAAAGAACAGAGAATGAAACTTTAGGAAAGAATGATTTTGAGCTATTACCATTTGAATTAGCTCAGGTATGCAGGGAGTCTGATTTGAAATCTCTGAATACATGTAAACTTATAAGAACAGAGGAAAAAGTATCTGATAATAAAATTTATGAAGTTATAAAATATCCTGTGTTTCTTGGTGAGGGCAGAATCGGTTTGGGTGCATTTATAAAAGACATAACAGAGACAAAAATTAATGAAGAAAAAATTAAAGAAATAAACAAGAATCTGGATTCATTGGTACAATCAAGAACTGAGGAATTGATGAAGACAAATTTCAAATTAAAAGTTGAGATTGAAGAAAGGAAAGAAGCGCAGGAAAATGCTATTAAATCTGAATTAAAGTTTAAGCTGGCATTTAAGCTTAACCATAACCTTATGGCAATAAGCACAGCTGACGATGGAATAATTGTTGACGTAAGTGATAGTTATCTTGAAAAATTAGGTTACACAAGAGAAGAGGTAATAGGAGTAAGAGCAATTGAAATTTTCAGAAATAACAGAAGAGAAGAACTTGTTGCACAAATTAAGGGGAAAGGGCAGATTGTAAACTATGAGTTAGATGTCTGGACAAAGAACGGAGAAATAATGTCCGGCTTGTATTCCGGAAATATTATAGAAAGTAACGGCGTAAAATATTTGTTAACTTCATTTATAGATATAACAGATAGAAAAAAACTTGAAGCTGCCTTATCTGTATCAGAGCAATCATTCAGGAATATTTTTAATAACATTCATGATGCTGTTTTTATACATAATATTGACGGAACAATAATAGATTTTAATGATAAAGTATTGGAGATGTTTAAAATTTCAGAAGAGGATGCAGGACATTTGTCAATACTTGAAGATTATTCGAGCAAAGAAAATAGATTTAAAATAATTGAAGGAGTATGGAAACTGGTTTATTCCGGTAAGAATCAATTGTTGGAATGGAAGGTGAAAAGACCTCTTGATAAACATGAATTCTGGACTGAGATGTTTATCAGAAAAGTAAATTACAGAAACAGAGATGCAATTTTAACAACTGTCAGAGATATTTCTGAAAGAAAACAAGCTGAAGAGAAGATAAAAACTGCATTGGAAAAGGAAAAGGAAATAAATTTGCTTAAAACCAGATTTATTTCCACGGTGTCTCATGAATTCAGAACTCCTCTTGCCGGAATATCATCAAATTTACATTTGTTGGAAAGGTATTATGAAAAAATGGATTATAAGAAAAAGGAAAGATGTTTTGAAAGAATTAATATTTCTGTCAAGAATATTACTTTTATGATAGATGAAATTGCATTAATGAGTAAAGATCATAGCGGAAAACTGGACTTTAATCCTATGCTTACTAATATTGAGAAATATTGTGAGGAAATAGTTACTGATACTTTCACAAATTATAGTATTGATATAGAAATAAAAATAAGTATTAATTCCAATATAGGGGAAATATTAATTGACAGGAATCTATTTAAACAAATTTTAGTAAATTTGCTTTCAAATGCAATTAAATATTCATTAGAGTCTAATTTAATTGAATTCGAACTTAATGAAACAAATGATAATCAGTTGCTGATTGTTATTAAAGATTATGGTTTAGGAATTACGAAAGAAGATATGAATCATATATTTGAACCTTTTCATAGAGGTGTAAACGTTGAAGCAATACAGGGCACTGGTTTGGGTATGTCTATTGTTAAAAGAGGGGTTGATATGCACAATGGAACTATAGAGATAAATAGTGAAGTTAATAAAGGAACCATCGTAAAAGTATATATTCCAATAAGAAAATAAAATTAAAATGAGAAAAATATTAATCATCGAAGATGATCTGCCATTAAGAGAATCAATAAAAGAAGTCCTTGAAATGGAAGGTTATAAAGTTGTTTCCGCAGATAATGGTGAAGAAGGGTTAAAAATAGTTACACTGGATATCTATGACCTTATAATTTGTGATATTACTATGCCAAAAATGGATGGTTATGAGGTTTATAGATTAATTAAAGAAAATCCTTTAACTACAAATATTCCATTTGTATTTTTAACTGCAAAAGCTGAAAAAGAAGATATAAGAATGGGGTTACAACTTGGGGCAGATGATTACATAACCAAACCTTTTGATTTTGATGAATTACTGACTACTGTAGCAAGAAGAATAGAAAAACATGAAAAACTGATAAAGTCGGTTGAGGATAAATTCAGAGTACTATTTGAAAATTCTCTTACGGGAGTACTTATTTATCAGGAATTGAAGCTAATATATGTAAACCAGAAATTTACAAAAATATTAGGTTATTCAGGCGATGAATTATTGAACACATATTTTTCAGATCTTGTTTTTGGAGAAGACAGGGATTCTTTCTTTGGTAAACTAAATAAGTGCTTAAAGGGTTTTGAAAAGACTATTCATACTAAAGTAAAATTACTTAATTCAAACAGAAAATGTGTATCGTTTGAGTTTTATGGAGGTTTATCTATAATTAACGGAAAACCATCTATTGTAGGTAATCTTATGGAAATAAAATCACCGACAAAAGAAGATGAAAAAGAAGAAAGTATTAGCATAAGGGATTTTGAAAAAATGGCTAACTTAATTCTTGAAAATAAAGAATATTTGTCATTAGAGCTTATTGATAAACTAAACGAATTAAATAAAGATAAAACTCAGGAACAAGTTAACCCTGTTGTTATAGAAGGACTTTTATCTAAAAGAGAAATCGAAATTTTAAGATGTATATGCGACGGATTATCAAACAATGAAATAGGTGAAAAACTTTTTATCAGTAAAAGAACTGTTGATGGTCACAGAGCTAATATAATGTTTAAGACCGGTGCAAAAAATACTGCTGATTTGGTGATGTATGCTATTAAACATGAATTAATTGTAAAATGAATTAATACCTGACAATAATTTCTTTTTTACTTTTTAGTGCTTTCATGTAAAAGCTTAAATTAATTTTTACTCTTTCCTTTTTTTTCGTAATTTTTTATCCAATTAAAAAATAGTAAAAAAAATTGATAATTGATATCATTTTTTACTATATTTGGAGATTAATTTATGGATTTTCTTTAAGTGATTAAGAATTAATCGATATAAATTGCGCCTTTTTGTAAGAAAAATTACCTTATATAAGTTTTAAAAAATTAAACCGGGAAAATATGAATAATTTTACCAGAATTGCTAAACTCATAATTTTATCAGCAATATTTTTTTCTTATTCCATAAAATCGTTTGGACAGACGAGCGGTGATTTCAGGACAAAATCTGTATATTTTCAAAATTGGTCTGATCCTACCATATGGCAAAAGTATAACGGATCTACATGGATAAATGCGAACGCAATACCTTCAAGTACAACTAATGTAATAATATCCGGAAATTCTCTGGTTTATCTCGATGCGGATGAAACATGTAAGAATCTGTTTGTTGAGGGAGGAAGCTATCTTACATTTACAAATTATTATGGAGCAAATGCTCACACATTAACTGTAACTAGTAATGTAACTATAGATTCGGCTAATGGCGGTGGGTATCTTCAGGGTTATGGTGATGTAGCAGCAATAACTGCAAATGGAACATTGTATGTTGGTGGAAGTATTAATAATTACGGCTTTATGGATCTGTCATATGATGATAATGCAGGTAATCAGATTTTCGTTGATCTGATATTTTTTGGTGCATCGGCTTCAACACTGAATTTAGGAGCAATTTCTCAACAAAATAATTTTTATAGGTGCTGGATACAGAAAAACGCAGCCACTACCGAAGTTAATATGGCTTTAAATAATACTTTTACTGTTAATTATGCTGATAATTCCGGATTTTTATGTTTAAAGGATCCACAGGCAAAAGGAATCTGGAGAATATCAGGAAACAGCGCAATGACTAATAATGTATTTAACAGCGATGGTGTCCAGGGCTATGGAATAAACAGTACTGCAACTTTAACAATGGATAATCCTTGGTTTACTGTTCCCGGGACCGCAGGTAGTTTAAAAGTAGATGGTACTTTAAGACTTAAACAGGTACAACAGTTTTCTGTCGGAACTACAAAAAATGACAGCTTAGTGATAAGCAGTGGTGCATCGTTGATAATTGAAAAAGGTTCCCTGATTTCTTCTTCCGGAGTAGTAGGAACAGGAACTCCTATTTATAATCAAAGCGGCGGAACTTTATATACCGGTTATCTGGGAACAAGCTCATCTACAAAAGGAATATTTGATTTCAGAGGAACTCCAAATTTTACGATGAGTGGTGGAAGTATAGTATTGGTAAGAAAAGGAAATACTACAACAAATAATGACTGGAGATTGGATGGTACTCCAACTATAACCGGAGGTATTATAAAATTAGGCGGAATCTCTCAAAGTAATCGCGGAAAGGTAAACTGGAATTTTAAAGGTTCTTTATCCGGCTTGCAGACATTTGTCAGCACTACTGATACCAATAACGTGTGGTTGTTATCAAATTGTACCGGATATAGAACTGTAAATGTTGTTAAAGGTACTACTTTTAAATTAGGAGATGGTTCAAATACATATACTTATACAATGAAAGGTGATACCTTTAGATTAGATGGTAATTTTACAGGTACTGTGGGAGAAAAGCTATTGTTCAATGGTTCAAATACACAGAAGTTACTTGTAAGTACATCATACAAAGTCGGAGGTAAATATAATGCAACAATAAACAGAATTGAACTTAATAATTCAAACGGATTGGTATTGGCCGGAACTAATGTTATATTAAATGTTGATTCATTAACTTTAACAAATGGTACATTTGATTTCAGCGGTAGTAATAAATTAAATATCAATGCCAAGATTAAAGGATCAGGAACTTTGGGTGGCTCAACTTCTTCTTATCTTTCTATTTACGGAGCTGATTCGACAAATGTTTTAACTTTTGCTTCCGGGAAAAATAATCTTGCAGATTTATATGTAAACAGAACTAAATATATCTCATTGGGTTCAGACATAAATATTAACGATACCCTTATCCTTACTAATGGAATTGTTAATACCGGAGCATATAAAATTGCTCTTTCCGCTGCCAAAGGGTTAACAAACAGAACCAATGGCTATGTGAAAGGTAATTTAATGAAGAGTTTTAATAAAGGGACTAAAATTTATACATATCATCTTGGAACAGACAATGGATATTCTTCAGCTTTAATTTCATTTGCAAATATTTCAGTTGCAGGTTCATTGACGGCAACTGTTACTCAGTCAGTGCATCCAAATGCACTCGTTCCGTTAGAAAGTATGCAAAGATACTGGACTTTAACCAATACCGGAATGTCTTTTACTACTTATGATGCAACTTTTACATATCTGGCATCCGACTTTAACACTAATTTTATAGAAGCATCTGATGAAGCAACAATGAATGTAGGTAACTATACTTCATCATGGAGTTACCCTGTAATTGGAACAAGAAATACAGCCGGTCCGGGAGGGTCTGTTCAAATTACCGGAGTATCTAATACCGGAGATTTTACTGCCATGAAGGCGTCCGGATGTACTGCAAATGCAGGTTCAAATGTATCTGTTTGCTCCGGTTTAAGTACAACTCTTAATGCAAGCGGAGGAACTTCGTATTCATGGTCACCTGCAACTGGTCTTAGCAGTTCCGTTATTTATAATCCGGTTGCAAATCCAACAACAACCACTACTTATACAGTTTCAGCCGTAACAGGTACATGTACAGCTACTGCATCTGTAATAGTTGCAGTTAATGCAATACCGACAGTAACAGCAACAGCAACTAAAGCTGCAATATGTAACGGATCAGCCGATACCTTAATAGCAGGTGGTGCAACAACATATGCATGGAACAATGGCCTTGGATCAGGAACACCAAAGGTGATTTCACCGACAACCACCACAACCTATACAGTAACAGGAACCACAGCATCAGGATGTAGTAATACTGCAAGTGTAACCGTAACCGTTAATGCAATACCGACAGTAACAGCAACAGCAACAAAACCTGCAATATGTAACGGATCAACCGATACCTTAATAGCAGGTGGTGCAACAACATATGCATGGAACAACGGCCTTGGATCAGGGGCAACAAAGGTGATTTCACCAACAACTACCACAACCTATACAGTAACAGGAACCTCAGCATCAGGATGCAGCAATACGTCAAGTGTAACTGTAACAGTCAATGCAATACCGACAGTAACAGCAACAGCAACTAAACCTGCAATATGTAACGGATCAACCGATACCTTAATAGCAGGTGGTGCAACAACATATGTATGGAACAATGGTCTCGGTTCAGGAACACCAAAGGTAATTTCACCGACAACCACAACAACCTATACAGTAACCGGAACCACAGCATCAGGATGCAGCAATACGTCAAGTGTAACTGTAACAGTCAATGCAA
>JAUZOY010000064.1 GCA_030706235.1 Bacteroidota bacterium
CATTAATTTTAATAAAATTTATCCTCATCTCATTGCTATCCTTATTTTTATAATCCTTTCTGCCATATATTTTAGTCCAATAGTAATGGAAGGAAAGCAAATGCGTCAAATGGACGTAACCCATAGTAGCCTGGCAGCTAAAGAACTAAAAGACTATGCTCAAAGAACAGGAAAGGATGCTCTTTGGACAAATTCAATGTTTAGTGGAATGCCGGCATATCAAATAAAAGGAGCGCCTTACTTCAATGTTTTTTCAAAAATAGCCAGTGTGTTTAGATTGGGGCTTCCACTTACTACAATAGGAATTATTTTTGTTTGTATGCTTGGTTTTTATATTTTATTACTGACACTCGGTTTTGATATATGGTTATCAATTATTGGAGCAATAGCCTTTGCCTTCTCGTCGTATAATTTTATAATAATTGAAGCAGGACATGTTAATAAAGCTTATGCAATTGCATATATGGCACCGGTTTTAGCTGGAATAATCCTTACATACAGAGGCAAATATCTTCTCGGAGGAGTTCTTACATTGATTATGGTCGGTATAGAATCCTATTATAATCATCCTCAGATGTCTTATTACTTATTCATGATTATTGCTGTCCTTGTTATTGTTAAGTTTATTTTTGCTATTAAAGAAAAAACTCTGAAAAATTATATAATTGCTTCTCTGATATTGGTTTTAGCAACAGCTTTTTCAATCGCTCCAAGTGCAGCTACACTCCTTCCAACATTCGAATATAGTAAATACACTATCAGAGGAAAAAATGAACTGAGCACACCAAAAGAACAGAAAAAATCATCTGGACTTGATATAGATTATGCTCTTGCCTGGAGCTATGGAAAAGCTGAAACTTTTACTTTACTGATTCCTAATTTTAATGGTGGAAGTTCAACAGGTGAACTTTCTGAAAATTCAGAAATGTACAAAGCTCTTGAAAACAATGGTGTGCCTAATGCTAAAATGGCTATAAAACAAATGCCTACCTATTGGGGTGATATGCCTTTTACTTCAGGAGCAGTCTATTTCGGAGCCATTGTCTGCTTCCTTTTTATTCTTGGACTTTTTGTTGTAAAAGGATCAGAAAAATGGTGGTTATTAATTGCTACAATACTTTCAATTACTTTAGCCTGGGGTAAAAATCTCGAATGGTTTACTGATATCTTCTTCTATAATGTACCTATGTACAATAAATTCAGAGCGGTCTCTTCAATGCTCGTTAGTGCAGGTCTGACAGTTCCGGCATTGGCAATGCTTGCCGTAAAAAATATTATGGATAATAAAACAGACCAAAAGAAACTTACAAAATATATTCTTTATTCTTTGGGGATTGTTGGAGGAATATCTCTTATTTTTGCCCTCGTACCTGATATGTTTTTTAACTTCGTTTCACCTGAAGATGCAAAACTCCGGGCTGAAAAATATCCGGAATGGTTCTTCAATGCTTTATATGCTGACAGAGCTTCATTGTTAAAATCCGACGCATTCCGCTCTTTCATTTTTATATTGCTTTCGGCTGGATTACTTTGGGCTTATGTAAATAAAAAGCTTAAAAAAAATCTGTTAATTTCAGGCCTTGGGGTACTCATTCTTATTGACTTATGGGCTGTAGATAAAAGGTATGTAAATGAAGATAGTTTTGAAAGTGCATCATTAAATAAAGAAGAAATAATTCAACCGACTGCTGCAAATCTTCAAATTCTTAAAGACAATGACCCTGATTTCAGAGTTTATAATCTGACATCAAATCCTTTTACTGAAGTTAATACATCCTACTTTCATAAATCTATCGGTGGTTATCACGGTGCTAAACTCCGCCGTTATCAGGACCTTATTGACAGATATATTAGCAAGAATAACATGAATGTTATGAACATGCTTAATACAAAATATTTTATTGTACCTTCTCAAAACCAGCAGGATCCTAATCCTATAGCCCAGTTGAATCCTGGAGCTTTAGGTAATGCATGGTTTGTTAATAATTATAAAATTGTAAATAATCCTGATGAAGAACTGGGCGCTCTTAAAGACTTCAATCCGGCTAAAACGGCAATTGTCGATAAAAGCTTTTCATCATTTGTATCAAATATAAAAAATACTGAGACTGATACTACTAATAATGGATCAGTAAAATTATTGGAATACGAACCTGACAAACTTATTTATGAATCCAGATCTGATAAGGAAAAATTAGCCGTTTTCTCTGAAATTTATTACCCTAAAGGATGGAATTCATTTATTGACGGTAAACCCGTTTCTCATTTCAGAGTTAATTATGTTCTAAGAGCTATGGTTGTTCCTGCGGGCGATCATAAAATAGAATTCCGTTTTGAACCTCAAGTTTTCTATACAGGAAAGAAAATTTCAACAGTAAGTTCAATAGTAGTAATCTTACTGATCATATCTGCTCTGTTCTTCGAAATAAAAAATATAAAACCAACTGAAATTGAAGAAAAAATCGAAAAACAATCAACAGAAAATAAAACTGCAAAAAAAATCAAGAAATAATCTAATTAATAAATTTTCAAATATTTAAATAATAACTAATGAAGACAATCAGTAAATTTTTTCTTTGCTTACTGGTAACAGTTGCTATATCTTTTAACTTAAATGCCCAGCAACAATATAAGTTCGAAACGATACCGGGTGACCCTCTGAATGCAAGAATTTATACACTTAAAAATGGGTTGAAAGTATACATGACTGTATACAAAAACGAACCTCGAATCCAGACCTATATTGCTGTCAAAACAGGTAGTAAGAACGATCCTTCTGATTGTACCGGACTTTCTCATTATCTTGAACATCTTATGTTTAAAGGTACTCAAAATTTTGGAACTCTTGACTATAACAAAGAAAAACCATACCTTGATAAAATAGACAGTCTTTATGACGTTCATAAAATGACACGTGATACAAATAAAAGAAAATATCTATATCACGTTATCGACAGTGTATCTCTGGTTGCTTCTAAATATGCAATAGCAAATGAATATGATAAAATTGTTGCTTCATTTGGCGCAAAAGGTACTAATGCAAATACTTCAAATGAAAGAACTGTATATGTAAATGACATTCCGTCCAATCAGTTAAGCAAATGGCTTGATCTTGAAGCAGAACGTTTTACTGATCCTGTTTTCAGACTTTTTCATACAGAACTCGAAGCCGTTTATGAAGAAAAGAATATGATGCTTGACAGGGACGGCTCAAAAGCTTGGGAAACTCTTATGGCAAATTTATTTAAAAAGCATACTTATGGTACTCAAACTACAATAGGTACTGTTGAACATCTTAAGAGTCCTTCAATTACAAGAATAAAGGAATATTTCAAACTTCAGTACAGACCCAATAATATTGCTATAATTCTTTCAGGAGATTTTGATCCTGATAAGACAATAAAAATGATTGATGAAAAATTTGGTAAACTTGAAGCAGGTAAAATACCTGAATTTAATCCTCCTGTTGAAGATCCTATAAAACAGCCTATAGTTAAAGAAGTTTATGGTCCTGATGCTGAAAACCTTATTATGGGTTTCCGTTTCGGAGGTGCATCAACAAAGGATGCTGATCTGATGACTATGACAGATATGATTCTTGCAAATGGTCATGCCGGACTTATAGATTTAAATATTACACAAGGACAAAAAGCTTTAAGCGCATCAAGTTCTACTTATATTCTTAAAGATTATTCCGTTCACTTATTATCCGGAAGACCTAAAGAAGGCCAAACACTTGAACAACTCAGGGATTTATTATTATCTCAGATTGAATTGATAAAAAAAGGGGAATTTCAGGACTGGCTAATACCTGCTATTATCAACGATCTCAAACTTCAGGAAATTAAACAGCAGGAAGCAAATTCATCAAGAGCCGGTATGCTCTTAAATGCTTTTACTTTGGATATCCCTTGGGGAAATGCTATTGATAAAATCAATCGTCTTTCCAAAATTTCTAAACAGGATATTATCGACTTTGTAAATAAAAACTATCATGATAATTATGTCATCATCTATAAAAAGAACGGTAAGGACAATAATATTGTTAAAATTACAAAACCACACATCACTCCTGTTACACTTAACAGAACTGATCAATCTGATTTCCTAAAAAAAATAGTTAATACTAAAGCTCCTGACATTGAACCTGTCTTTGTTGATTACAATAAAGAAATCAATAAATTCTCTATCAAAAATGGAATTAAGGTAAATTATAAGAAAAATGATGAAAATCAACTTTTTAATCTTTATTATTCCTTTAAAATGGGATCAAATAATAACAAAAAATTAAGTCTGGCTCTTGATTACCTTGATTACCTTGGCACTTCAAAATATACATCAGCTCAGATTAAAGAGGAATTCTATAAAATAGGATGCTCCTTCGGCGTTAGTTGTTCTGAAGATGAAACAAAAGTTACAATCAACGGGCTGGGAGAAAATATCGGGAAAGCAGTAAAACTGATGGAAACTCTTTTGAGCGATGCAAAACCTGACAAACAGGCTTTAGATAATCTCATTCAGGATGAACTTAAACAAAGAAAAGATGGTAAATTATCTAAAGGAAGAATTAAAAGCGGACTTATAAGCTACGGAACTTATGGCCCTAAATCTTCTTTTACAGATATACTATCAGAAAAAGAGCTGAAAGAAATCAAACCTGAAGAATTAATAGATATTATTAAAAATATCAACTCTTATGAACATCATATTATCTTCTATGGAGATAAATCCCCGGCAGAATTAACAAAAGTTCTTAATGAAAATCATAATGTTCCTTCTAAATTTAAACCTATACCTGCTGCTGTTAAATATGACGAACAACCTACTACTAAAAATCAGGTTTATGTTGTTGACTATGACATGAAACAGGTTGAACTGACAATGCTTTCCCATTGCGAAAAGTATAATAAAGAAAACATTCCTGTTATAAGATTATTTAATGAATACTTCGGCAGCGGTATGTCTTCTGTCGTTTTCCAGGAACTCAGAGAATCTAAAGCTCTTGCTTATACTGCTTTTGCCTTTTATTCTAATCCCGATAATCCTGATAAATCACACTATATGAAAACATTTATCGGCACACAAATTGACAAACTTCCTGAAGCTATGAATGGTATGAATAGTCTGCTAAACAATATGCCTGAATCCGAAAAAACTTTCGAGACATGCAAAGAACAGATCTTGCAACAATTAAGGACAGAAAGAATAACGAAATCATCTGTTTTATTCAGCTATGAAAATGCTCTGAAATTTGGCAGAGACTACGACATCAGAAAAGATATTTTCAATAAAGTACAGGGTTTTAAATTTGATGATATTAAAAAATTTCAGGAAAAATATGTTAAGGATAATAACTATAACATTCTCGTACTCGGAAATAAAAAGAACCTTGACATTAAAACTCTCGAAAAATACGGTGAAATCAAATATCTGTCTCTATCAGATATCTTCGGATACTAATATTAATTACTCTAACTTTTCAAAAGTATTAAGAGTATAATTTTTTCTTATAAAATGCTAACCTTGATAAGTTAGCATTTTTTTATTTATATACATACATATTCATTACGTTCTGTTATAACAAAAGACTTGTTTTTCTAAACTTAAAAACTATCAACAAAATTAATCATAAATCTATTATTTATTTGTATCTTTGAGAATAATATTTATTCTCATTAAATGAAGTTATTTTTATCCTTAATATTAATTTTTCTTTCCGTCTTATCTTTTTCGCAGAATAAGAAACTTTATATACAAAATAATGTTAAGCCTAAGAAAATCAGGGAAATTTCCCCTGAAAAAGATATTGAAATTACTTATCTTAAAGCATATGATTATAATAAATGGATGAGTATCACTTTAGGAGGAAAAATTAAAAGTTTCTCTGACTCAAGTGTAATGATTACCCTAAAATATTATAATGAAAATACTTCTACAAGTAAAACTTCAGTAGAATTCACTGATAAAATGGTAACCGTGGTTGAAGTGGAATTTAATAAAATTTTATCCTTTTCATTCTACAGCCCCAAAACACAGAAATTTATTGGAACTATCAGTACAATTCTTATTACTACAGGAGCTGCCGCTGCAATTGGTGCACCTCTGGCAAGCATCCGATATAACAACGGAACCATTAATGAAAAAACATATTACCCTATTGTTTTATCCGGATTAGCCTCAATTTCAGCCGGAATCATTTCTATTTTTGGTATCCCGGCAACATCTTCTTTCTTCTACATTAGCAATAAATCTGATAAAAAATACTGGCACTTTATGATAAAATAATTTATGGGAAAGATATACAGAGTATTAATATTATTTTCAATATTGTTTTCAGTAGTCTGCAACGGACAAACAAAAAAACTATTCGTTGAAAATAATAAAAACATTTCAAAATCAATTGAAATTCCCATTTATTCCAGATTAAATATAAGTTCAAAAATAAATACAGATCAAAAATATATTAAAAATGAAAGATATTATTCAGGCATTTTAACAGGAATTTCTGATTCATCTATCACTATGCATATTGTTAATTCTTACCTTTATATGTCAAACAAAGAATTGAAATTCAAACAAATCGACGTATCTGATAATATTTCAAATGATAGTATCAGTATACGCATCTCCGATATTTCTGAAATCACAGTATACTCAAGGAATAAAAAAGGTAACTATTTTTTAAATAAAGCTGCTAATTATTTTATAGGAGCTGGTCTTACCACGTCACTTTTTGTCGCCCCATTTGCCAGCATAAAATATTCTACTGGTAAAATCAATGAGCATGTTTACTATAGTTTAGTCTCAACAGGACTGATAATGTTTGCTACAGGTTATATTATTCATAAAATCCACCCTGTATCAAAAACATATCATATCAACGCAGTAAAAGAGACAAAAAAATACTGGACACTTAAAACAAGATAAATATAAACGATTTAACCATTAACCATTAACCGATAATTTCTTCCTGTTTTTTATTAAAGAATTTACTTTGGAATAGTAAAAGGAGTACAATACCTACAGTAATAGAAGAATCAGATATATTAAAGACAGGTCTAAAGAAAATAAATTCCTCACCACCCCAGAATGGGAACCATGTTGGAAAATGGCCTTCAATCAATGGAAAATAAAGCATATCTACAACTCTTCCATGAAGAAATGTTCCATAACCTCCTCCATCAGGGAATAAAGTTGCTATTTGGCAAAAACTGTTATCGAATATCAAACCATAGAACATACTATCAATAATATTTCCAAATGCACCTGCAAAAATTAGTGCAATAGGAACCGTCATCTTCCAGTTTGCTTTTTCTTTATGCAATCTGTTTAAGTACCAGCCGATGCCACATAAAGCTACTATTCGAAACAGCGAAAGTGAAATTTTTCCATAATTTCCACCCAATTCCATTCCAAAAGCCATTCCATTGTTTTCTGTAAAATGTATTATAAACCAATTGCCAAGAACATTAATTTGTTCTCCAAGCATCATATGTGTTTTAACAAGGATTTTTACAAACTGATCAAAAAAAAGTACCCCAAGGATCAGAAATACAGACTTCTTCAAATTTATAAGGAATTATTTAATGCTTAAAATATTGTAATGTTATTGCATATAAAAACTTATAATTTACTATTTAGTCTGTTGAGACAACTTTGCTTCTATACTCATAGTAGCATGAGGTACACTTCTAAGACGTTCTTTGGATATAAGTTTACCTGTTACCCGGCATATTCCATAAGTTTTATTCTCAATTCTTTGCAAAGCCCTTTCAAGTTCTTCTATGAATTTTCTCTGACGTGAAGCCATACGTGCATTTTCTTCTTTTGAAGAAACATCTGAGCCATCTTCCAACATTTTGAATACTGGAGCTGTATCATTTGTATCATTTTCGTTCCTCAGTGTAAATGCTTCATTCAATAACGCAAGATTTGACCTTGCTTCTTCAAGCTTTTTCAGAATCAATTCTTTGAATTCCTTTAGTTCCTCGTCTGAATATCTTGTCTTTTCCAATTTTGGTGCTTCTTCTTTTTCATTTTTGCTTGCCATACACTTAATAGTTTTGTGTTATTAGTTAAATTTTGCACATCTCACTGTAAATGTTTTGGATTGTTTCGCCACAAGTACATTTCAATAGCAGTATTTCAATCGTTTAATTATAGTTTTTCTTTAGTTATTACTTTTTTCAATTTTAATATATGTACTTATATTCTCTATAAGCTCTATCTGAATTTTATCTTCTGAATCTATTTTGTCAACAAGATTAAATTCCTGAGCAAGAATTTCAGTGCAAATATACTGTAAATTTTTGGAAACTGCATTATTAAGATCTTTATTATTTTCCAATAATACTTTTATCTTATCCGTTACTTCATAACCATTGTCTTTCCTTATATTCTGAATCCTGTTTATAATTTCACGGGCTATCCCTTCTTCCTGCAAATCCTGTGTGATATTAATATCAAGAGCTACAGTAAGATTGCCCATGTTTGTTACAAGCCATCCGGGTATATCTTCAGAAATTATTTCTACATCTGAAAGTGTCAAACATATTTTTTCATTATTTATTGTAAGTGGATATTCCCCTTCCTTTTCTATTGTATTTATATCTTCCTGACTGAAATTACTTACTCTTGCTGAAATTTCCTTCATCATCTTTCCAAACTTCGGCCCAAGTGTTTTAAAGTTTGGTTTTATCTTTTTTACTAGTATACCTGTAGTTTCTGAAATAAATTCAATGTCTTTCACATTTACTTCCGACAGTATAAGCGATCTGACTGATTCTACTTTATCTTTTAGAGATGAATCTATTACAGGTATCATTATCTTGCTTAATGGTTGCCTTACCCTTATATTCACTTTCTTACGTAATGACAATACCATTGAGGAAATATTCTGAGCAATTTCCATCCTTTCTTCAAGCGGCTTATCAATTATTGAATCATCAGCCACAGGAAAATCTGTCAAATGAACTGACAATGACTTATTTCTTTTTGTTACACTATTAAGATCATTGAACAAATTATCCATAAAGAACGGAGCAATAGGAGAAGATAAACGTGCTATTGTTTCAAGACAGGTATAAAGTGTCTGATATGCTGAAATTTTATCTGTTGTATAATCTCCTTTCCAGAATCTTCTACGACACAGCCTTACATACCAGTTACTCAGGTGTTCATCAAGGAACTCTTCAATTGCCCTGCCTGCTTTTGTTGGTTCATAATCTGCATATGCTTCATCAACATTTTTAATCAGTGTATTTAACTCAGACAATATCCAGCGATCTATTTCAGGCCTTTCAGATATTGGAATGTCTGTTTCTTTATATTGGAATTTATCTATATTGGCATACATTGTAAAGAATACATAGGTATTGTATAGCGTACCGAAAAATTTACGTTGCACTTCTGTTATTCCCTCTACATCAAACTTCAGATTATCCCATGGTTGTGAATTCGTTATCATATACCAGCGTGTCGCATCAGGCCCAAACTTTTCTATCGTTTCAAATGGATCAACTGCATTACCATAACGTTTTGACATTTTATTTCCTGATTTGTCAAGTACAAGTCCGTTTGATACAACATTCTTATATGAAACTGAATCAGAAAACATTACTGCTATTGCATGTAATGTAAAAAACCAACCTCTGGTCTGATCTACTCCTTCTGCTATAAAATCTGCAGGAAATCTCTTTTGAAACTCTTCTTTATTTTCAAACGGATAATGGTATTGCGCATAAGGCATAGCTCCTGAATCAAACCATACATCTATCAAATCTGCTTCTCGTACCATTTTCCTTCCTGTTGATGAAACAAGGAAAATTTCATCTACAAAAGGTCTGTGAATATCAAATGTTTCATAGTTTGCCTTACTCATATCTGAAGAATTGAATGATGCAAGAGGATTTGATTTCATAAATCCTGCTTCTACTGATTTTTCAATTTCTTTCTTCAGTTCTTCAAAAGACCCTATACATATTTCTTCCGATTTATCTTCTGTACGCCATACCGGTAATGGTGTTCCCCAGAATCTTGAACGTGAAAGATTCCAATCCAGAAGATTTTCAAGCCAGTTACCAAACCTGCCTGAACCGGTTGATTCCGGTTTCCAGTTGATTGTCTTGTTAAGCTCAATCATTCTTTCCTTTACTGCAGTTGTTCTAATAAACCATGAATCAAGCGGATAATAAAGTATGGGCTTATCTGTTCTCCAGCAATGCGGATATGAATGCTCATATTTTTCTGACTTGAATGCTTTGTTTTCTTTCTTAAGTTTTATTACAATATCTACATCAACTGAGTTCTGTTTTGAAGAATCATAATTCTTATCATATTCAACCTTAACATACCTCCCTGCAAATTCTCCCACAACTTCTGTAAACTTGCCTTCTTTGGTTACTAATGTCAAATGTCCTATTCCATTTAGTTTTGCAACATGAAAGTCATCAGCACCAAAACTTGGAGCTATATGCACAATTCCTGTTCCATCTTCTGTTGTAACAAAATCACCTGTGACCACCCTGAATGCATCGCCTTCTGCTGGTTGTGCATATGGCAATAACTGTTCATAACGAAGACCGGCAAGTTCCGAACCTTTATATTCGCCTAATACCTCATATGGTATGTCCTTGTTCCCCTCTTTATAATCTTCAAGTTTCAGGTCTTTGTTCTTCTCATTAAAATACCTGCCAACCAAATCTTTACCAAGAATAACAGTTATTGGCTTGAAAGTATATTGATTGAATGTTTTTACTTTTACATAAGTAATATTCTTTCCTACTGCAAGAGCGGTATTTGATGGTAATGTCCACGGAGTTGTTGTCCATGCAATAAGATATATTCCGGACATATCTTCTCCTGTGGTTTCAAGCCATTGACCTTCTTTTATCTTAAACTGTGCTACTACAGTAGTATCCTTTACCATTTTGTAGCAACCCGGCTGATTAAGTTCATGTGTACTAAGACCTGTACCTGCAGCTGGTGAATATGGTTGGATTGTATATCCTTTATATAGAAGTCCTTTTTTATAAAGTTCTTTCAATAAAAACCATAAAGTTTCAATGTATTTGTTCTCAAAGGTAATATACGGATCATCAAGGTCTACCCAATATCCCATTTTCGTCGTAAGATCATCCCACAAGTCTTTGTATTTCATTACATCCTTACGACATTCTTTATTGTAATCTTTAACTGAAACCTTCTTTCCGATATCTTCCTTCGTGATTCCCAATGCTTTCTCAACACCCATTTCTACAGGCAACCCATGAGTATCCCACCCTGCTTTTCTCTTTACCTGGAAACCTTTCAGAGTTTTATATCTGCAAAAAATATCCTTGATTGTACGGGCCATGACATGATGAAGCCCCGGAACCCCATTTGCTGATGGTGGTCCTTCATAAAATACATATGGTAGATTACCTTCCCTTAACTCTACACTTTTTTCAAAAACCCTTAGCTCTTCCCATCTCTTAAGAATATCCTTGCTTATTTGTGTAAGATCTAAACTCCTGTACTCTGAATATTTATTGCCCATAAATATAAAACTACTTTTTACTCTTTATTATAAAAACATTCTACTAAACCGGATTTTATAATAAAAATTATTAAACCCTTTTATTATTATAATCATTCCCATATATCCCATCTATCAGATTGAGACATATAAACAACTGAACCACACAGAGCTAAATACATATTGTATAAACAGCTCAGCTTTACATTCTGCAAAGTTAAAAAATTAATTTAAGAATTAAATAGTATTAGTAGATGCAAAATTTTGTACATGTTATTATTTTCCTTATATTTGTATTTATAAATTCCAAAACAGATAAAATGAGAATCTTTATAGGAATTCAAATAGGCGAAGAACTCATAAAGCAGATTCTTAAGTGGGAAGACAGACACCAAACTCTCTTAAGAAAAATCGAACCAGGTGCCGATATATTTGTCAGATGGCTAAAACCCGAAAATCTGCATATTACCGTCATTCCACCCTGGGATACTGAAGATATAGAATCTGTTAAAAATAATCTTGAACAAATCAACAAGATTGGAGCTTTTGAAATTATGTTCGATTATGTTTCCTATGGGCCGAAAATCAAACACCCACGACTGATCTGGACAGGAGGACAAACACATAAGAAGTTTCTTGAATTGAAAAGTAACCTCGAAGATATTACCGGCATTAAAGATAATCATCAGGAAACTTTAATACACCTTACACTCGCCAGATTCAAGGAACCTTATTTCAAAAAAATCTCCTCAGCTAAAATCAATGAAAACATAATTTGGAAAGATATAGTTTCAGAAATAACTTTATTTCAATCTTTCCCCGGTTCTGAATATAAAATCCTAAAAAAAATTCCCTTTGGATGAAGTAAGTATATCTTTATAAATACACCTTCGCGAGCTTTGCGTGAAACATCAATATTTTAGAATCAATGTAACCTTTGCGAGCTTTGCGTGAAACACCAATTTTTTAGAATCAATGTAACCTTCGCGAGCTTTGCGTGAAACATCAATATTTTTGAATCAATGTAACCTTCGCGAGCTTTGCGTGAAACATCAATATTTTAAAAGTTCCCTGACAATTAAGGTCAATTTCGGTGCAGCATTGTTCGCAGCTTCCACTACTTCATCGTGAGTTATCTTAACTTCAAAATCTTCTTCGGCTACATCAGTTATTACAGAAATACCAAAGCATTTAATTCCTGAATGTCGTGCAGCTATCACTTCCGGTACTGTCGACATACCTACAGCATCTGCTCCGATTATTTTCATATATCTGTATTCGGCAGGAGTTTCATAACATGGCCCTGCAACTGCCGCATACACTCCTTTATGACAGGAAATATTATTCCTCACAGCTATCTTGGATGCTTTCAGAATCATTTCTTTATCATATGCCTCTGACATTTCCGGAAATCTTGGTCCAAATTCATTTATATTTTCACCAATAAGCGGATTACCTGGAATAAGATTTATATGATCTTTTATTAACATTAAATCTCCAACTCTATAATCAGTATTTACTGCTCCCGCTGCGTTTGATATTACTAATGTGGAAATTCCCATAGCTCTCATTACCCATACCGGAAATGCAATCTCTCTCGGTGTATACCCTTCATAAAAGTGAAATCTTCCGTTCATTACAACTACATCCCTACCCTCAAGTGTTCCAAATATTAATTCACTTCTATGGCCTTTCACTGTCGAAACAGGAAAATTCGGGATCTCTCCATATCCGATAATTTCAGTAATACTTAGGTTTTTTACAAGTGCACCAAGACCCGAACCAAGAATTATTCCTGTTTCCGGTCTGAATGTTACCCTTTTATGTATGTACGCTATCGATTCTAATATTTTTTCTAACATAGCCTGTAATTACTTTATCAAATTTATTATTATAGAATTTTAC
>JAUZOY010000065.1 GCA_030706235.1 Bacteroidota bacterium
AAAGCGAAGTTGAAAGATTATTAGGTTCAAATAATAAAATAATGGAATTAACAAGTTGGAAACCTGAGTATAATTTAGATGAAGGTTTGAAAAAAACTATTGATTGGTTCAGTGATAAAGATAATTTAAACATGTATAAAACAGGAATTTATAATGTATAGCGAATTTGTTGATTTTGTAAAAAACATATATAAAATAAAGGAAGGAAATGTTCCTCTACATGCTCCTGCATTTTGGGTAATGAAAACAAATTTTGGTTCAACACATGTATTTATTGATAGTGACACCGATTCATTCAATTTTAAAATCAAAATGGAGTCATGACAAAACCGGCATGGACATTAATGAATAAACTTAAAATGTATGAAGACTGTCTGACTATTAATTTAGATAATGCAAACGTCTTAAAGGCCGAATTGTTAATATACCAAGTAGTGTAAGAGTTTAATATTTATTGCTTTTTTAATTGAGATGATTCATCATTTAATTAAAAAAAATTAAAATTTTTCTGTTTAATCAGTATTAATAAAATGAGAAAGAAATTTGTAGTTTTTGTTTCAGGGTATGGCAGAGGTGCTATAGAAATTATAAAAGATTTTGAAAATAGTTTAATTTATCCTGAATTATCATTAATTCTTAGTAGTTTTGAAAATTCGTATTCTTTAAAAATTGCAGAAGAAAATGGTATTTCAACAGCAATTGTAAAAAGAGATATTTTCAAATCTAAAAATGAATTTGAAGAAGAAATTCTTAAAATTCTTAAATTTAATAATATTGATTATATCTTTCTTGCGGGTTGGAATTATATTGTTGGTGAAAAATTATTAAATTCATATAAAAATAAAATTGTTAATATACATCCTTCAATTTTGCCAAGTTTTAAAGGGAAAAATGCAATTGATCAAGCTATTGAAGCAGGAGTTAAAATTACCGGAATTACTACTCATTTTGTAGACTCTTCAATAGATGGAGGTAAAATAATTGAACAAAAATGTATTAGAATTAATGAAGGTGATAATTTTAGATTATTGGATAATAAAATTTTTAAGTCAGGTACAGTTCTGACATTAGAAACTATCAACACTGTATTTATCTAAAAAAAGAATTGCTAAATGTCAGAATATAACATATTAAAATTAGGCGATACTAAAATATGGAATGAATATTTAAGAAATTTACCTATAAATCAACAGGATATATATTTTACACCTGAATACTACAATTTATATGAAAATTTGGGCGATGGCATTGCTAATTGTTTTGTTTATAAAGAAAATGAAAATATTGCATTGTATCCTTTCCTTAAAAGTGAAATCAATGCATTAGGTTATTCTTTGGACAGAATATATTATGATATTCAAGGAGTATATGGCTATAATGGAATCATTGCATCTATTTATGATTCCCTTTTTATAAAAAATTTCTATTATGCATTTTCAGACTTTTGCTTACTAAGTAATATTGTATCTGAATTTTCAAGATTTCATCCTATTTTGAAAAATCATGAATTTTCACGGAATAATTTGAATATTTGTTTTAACAGAAATACTGTATATGTTGATTTGGAAAAACCAATTGAATTGATTATTCAGGAATTTACTTCTTCAAATAACAGAGCGATAAGAAAGGCAGAGAAAATAGGATTAACTGTTAAAGTATATGTAAAGGACTACCCTTATAAAGATAATTTTCAGATAATGTATAAAAAAACAATGGATAGGGTAAATTCAATAGACTACCTCTATTTTAATTCTGAATATTTTAATTCTCTATTTGAATTTCCTGAATTATGTCAGTTTGTATGTTTTTATGAAAATAGACCAATTGCTTCAACAGTTTGTTTTTCAAAAGGAATATATTTTCATTATCATTTAGGAGCTTCTGAAAGTGAATTCTTAAACTTAAGACCGAATAATCTTTTGTTTTTTGAAATGATAAAATTTGCGAAACGAAATAATTTTAAATTTTTGCATTTTGGAGGAGGAAATACTTCCGATCCAGATGATCCATTACTTCATTATAAATCAAATTTTTCAAAAAATATAGCAGACTTTTATATAGGTACAAAAATATACAATGAAGGTATTTATAATAACATAGTTAGTCAATGGGAGAAGAAGTTTCCTGAAAAAAAAGAGAAATATAAAAATTTTATACTTAAATATCATTTTTAATGAACCAAAACGAAAAAATTAAAGAAAGATTTATTTATAAGGATGATTCTTTAATAACACTCCCAGATAATTCGTACTCTGTCAGGATATAAATCTATTTTAATTCAAAATTATACTTCATAAATTCCTTAGGGGAGAACAATTAATAAAAAGATTAATCGAACTCAGGTTATAATAATTATACTTAATATTGCATAACTAAAAGAAATATACAATTTAATTTATCTCTTAATGCAAGATAATTCAAATCCTTTTATTTCAGTAGTAACTCCGGTTTATGGTTGTCAGTTAAGTCTGATTGAATTGTATTTAAGACTCAAAAAGACATTAGATTCGATAACCAATAATTATGAAATAATAATGGTAAATGATGCAAGTCCTGATGATTCATGGAAGTTAATAAATGAGCTTGCCCAAAAAGATACAAATGTTAAAGGAATAAATTTATCAAGGAACTTCGGTCAGCATTATGCAATAACAGCTGGGCTTGAAAATGCAAAAGGAGATCTGATTGTGGTTATGGATTGTGATTTACAGGATCAACCTGAAGAGATAAAAAAATTAATTAACAAATTGACTGAAGGTTATGATGTTGTTTTCGGAAGAAGATTCGTAAGAAAAGACTCTTTTATAAAGAAACTTTCTTCAAAACTATTTTATTCCATATATAACTATTTAGCAGATTCTCAATTTGATAATACCATAGCAAATTTTAGCATTTCTAAAAAAGAAGTTATTGACAGTTTATTGATAATGAGAGAACATAATCGTTCATTTCCTTTGTTTATATTATATACAGGTTATAATATAGGATACACTGAGATTGAGCATTATAGCAGACCTTATGGAAAAACATCATATACTTTATCAAAATTAATAAATTTTGCTACCGAATCAATTGTTTCGCAATCAAATAAACCTTTAATTATTTCCATTAAAGTTGGTATATTTCTGGCATTTATGTCATTAATGTTTATTATTTATTTAGCATTTAAAAAAATTATATATGGAGTACCTGTTATTGGCTGGACAAGTATAATGGTATCTATTTTTTTTATGGGAGGTATACTTCTTGCGAACATGGGTATTGTTGGTTTGTATATTGGGAAAATTTTTAATGAAGTAAAAAATCGCCCCTTGTTTATTATTAAAGATAAAATAAATATTGATGAATGATATTTCGCGTAAAATTCATTATTTGGTATTGACAAAATAATAACAATGAACTAAATTTCAATTTTTTTATTAAATTCATTTATGAAAATTTCATTATTTCTGATGACACAAAAGGGGTATGAGGTATTAAGGCATATCATAAATAATAATTTTTCATATTTAATAGATTATGTGATTTATGGGGTAGATAAGAATATTGACAAAGATTTTTCTGATGAAATAATAGATCTTTGTAAGAAACATGAAATAAAATATTCATATAGAGAAGATAATATAATAATAAACAGTGATTATTGTATTGCAATATCGTGGAGATGGATGATTAAAAATATAAATTCTCAATTAATTGTTATACATGATTCTTTATTACCTAAATATCGTGGGTTTGCTCCGCTTGTGAACTCTTTAATTAATAAGGAAGAGTATATTGGAGTAACAGCTATTTATGCATCTGATGAATATGACAGAGGAGATATAATTTTTAAATCTGCTACAAAAGTGTCTTATCCAATTAAGATTAAAGATGCTATTTCTAAAATTGTTGATAATTACAATGAAGTAATTTTTAAAATTTTTCAAAGTTTAAGTAGCGATATTCGGCTACCTGCAATTAAACAGGACGAAAAGGAAGCAACTTATAGTTTGTGGAGAGATGAAAGTGATTATTTGATTGATTGGAATAATACTTCTGAATATATTATCAGATTTATTGATTCAGTAGGATCTCCTTATAAAGGGGCATATACCTTTATAAAAAATAAGAAAATATTAATTTTACATGCTGAAGAAGTAAAAGATGTTAAAATAGAAAATCGTTCACCCGGCAAAATTATTTTTACTCACGATATTTTTCCTATAGTAATTTGTGGAAAAGGACTAATAAAACTTATTGAAATATACGATGAGAAAGGAAATTTTTATTTACCTTTAAAAAAATTCAGGACTCGTTTTCAAATAGTAAATAATTGATTAAATTTTTTTATAAAGATGTATTTGATAATATTATGAAATTATATATAGACTAAATGAATTTTATTAACTAATGATTCCATTTAATAAACCATATTTAACAGGGAAAGAAGCTCATTATATATATCAGGCTGTTTATTCCGGTAAAATTTCAGGAAATGGTATATACACAAAAGAATGTCAGAAATTTTTTGAAAACAGATATAATTTTAAAAAGTGTTTACTGACAACAAGTTGTACAGATGCTCTTGAAATGGCAGCCATATTAATCGATATAAAAGAAGGAGATGAAGTTATCATGCCTTCATATACTTTTGTGTCAACTGCAAATGCATTTGTTCTTAGAGGAGCTAAAATTGTTTTTTGTGATTCAGGAGATATTAATCCTAATATTGATGTTAATAAAATCGAAAGTCTTATCACACCTAAAACAAAAGCCATAATACCTGTTCATTATGTAGGTATTGCTTGTGATATGGACAAAATAATGGAGCTGGCTGATAAATATAAATTATTTGTAATTGAAGATGCCGCACAGGCAATAGATTCTTATTATAAAAACAGACCTTTGGGAGGGATAGGACATTTAGCAGCTTTTTCTTTCCATGAAACAAAAAATATAATTTCAGGGGAAGGGGGGATGCTTGTAATTAATGATGAAAGATTCATTGATAGAGCGGAAATAATCTGGGAAAAGGGTACTAACCGTTCAGCATTCTGGCGAGGAGAGATAGATAAATATGAATGGATTGACATTGGTTCATCATTTTTACCTTCAGAAATAGTTTCGGCTTTTCTTTATGCTCAAATAGAGAATATTGATAAAATTCAGAAGAAAAGAAAAAGTTTATGGAATTATTATTTCGATAATCTGAAATTTCTTGAAAAAAAATTTAAAATAAAATTACCCAATATACCTGAATATAGCACAAATAATGCACATTTGTTTTATATTATCTGTAAAGATTCAAATGAAAGGGTAGAATTGATTTCTCATCTTAAAAAAAATGATATAAATGCAATTTCTCACTATATATCCTTGCACAGATCTCCTTATTACAAAGGTAAACATGATGGCAGAGAATTGTTTTATTCAGATTTCTATACAGATTCATTATTAAGGTTACCAATGTATTATGAATTAACTTATGATCAACAAGATAAAATAATTTTTACAATAAAAAGTTTTTATAATTAGAAATAACAAAGAGAATATAGGTTACAAAATTTATTTATGAAAAGAACGTTTTTTAATAATCATATAATTTTCAATTATTATTATTTTATTAAAAATTGTTTTAATTTTATTCTCTAACTATATTAAGCATAAGCTATATTATAGGTTTAAGTCTTATAGAGTGGTTCTTACGATTTTTTATGTGGGTGAGGATTTGATGTGAGTGTATAATCTTTCGCCTCAAAAATTCTCTTTAATAATTCATAACCATTTCTAATAATTTCTTTTTCCGAGGCAACCTTTTAGAATTATAGCTGTCATAATTAAATTAGGCAAATTTTTATAGGAATAATACGGCTTTTTTAAAAAATATTTTTTATATACTTTTGCAAAAAAGAAATATGAAATTTGTAAGTGTTAAATATTTAAAATGGATTGAATGCTGAAGAAAATTATTAAATCAGAATTTTCTAAAAATGTTCTTACCCTCATGACGGGAACAACAATTGCTCAAATAATTGGAGTAGCAATATCTCCAATTATCACAAGAATATATTCACCTGAAGATTTTGGAATATTTGCATTGTTTTTCTCTTTAGTTTCATTAATTTCCATAATTGTAACCGGTCAGTATGAATCAGCGATTATGCTACCTGAGACAGATGAAGATGCATTAGCTGTTGTTTCACTATCATTCATTTTAACATGTATTATAAGCTTTTTAACATTGATTTCTGTATGGTTATTTAATCATCAGTTAACACTACTTCTGAATAATTCCAGGATGTCTGACTGGCTTTATATTGTTCCTCTTTCTGTTTTTCTTACAGGTTTATATAATATTTTAAGTTTTTGGGTATCCAGAAAAAAGATGTTTAAAAGACTTGCATTAAGAACAATTACACAATCTACATCAACATCCGGTTTAAAATTAGCTTTGGGTTTTGGAGGTATTAAATCCAGTGGATTAATAATTAGTACAATTGTCGGTCAAATCATTGCTACAGGATGGTTAGGTTTGCAGTTTTGGAAAGAAGACCACAAAAGAATAAAATATGTTTCTGTATCTATGTTAAAAAAAAATGCATTGAAATATCAGGATTTTCCAAAATATAATGCAGCTCAGGGTTTTATGGACAGTTACAGAGATAGTGGTATTGCTTTAGCAATATCCTCATTTTATAATACTTATTTTTTAGGTATTTATTCTTTTTCTATGACAATGTTACAAAAACCAATGGTATTAATTGGAAGTGCAATATCTCAGGTTTTTTTTCAAAAGTTATCAGAAACATTAAATAATCAACAAAATATATGGAAACTAACAAAAAAAATCATTATAAAACAGCTATTTATTTCAGTACCTGCATTTTTAATTCTGGTACTTTTTGCACCTGATCTTTTTGCTTTTGTCTTCAGCGAAAACTGGAGAAAAGCAGGAGAATATTCTCAAATATTGGCTCCATTTATTATTTTAAGATATATTATCTCACCTATTACTTCTTTACCAATGGTACTTAATAAACAAAAGCAGTTTTTAATATTAAGTTTTATTATAAATTTTATGTTTCCTGCAATTTTTTTTATAACTTCAATGTTTAGTTCTAATATAAAAATTGCTTTATGGATAATATCAATTTTTGGATCAATCTATATGATTTATTTATATTTATGGTTAAGAAAGATATGTATTCAATGTAATCCAATAACAAAATGAAAGCAGTAATATTAGCAGGAGGGCTTGGTACCAGATTAAGGCCTTTCACAGAAATAATTCCTAAACCTTTATTGCCTATTGGTGAAAAAGCAGTTATGGAAATTCAAATAGAGAATCTTAAAAGATATGGATTTGATGAAATATTCCTTGCAACAAACTACAAATCAAAATACATCGAAAACTTTTTTGGTGATGGTTCTAAATATGGAATTAATTTACATATAAGCAAGGAAGATATACCTTTAGGAACTGCAGGGCCTGTTACTCTTCTGAAAGATTATCTTAAAGAACCTTTTTTGGTAATGAATGGTGATATTTTAACTTTAATGGATTTCAGAAAATTTTATGATTTTGCTATTAATGTAGAATCATCCCTTGTAATTGGAATTAAAGAAATACTTACTCCTTTCAGGTTTGGACAGATTTTCACTGATGGAGATTATGTTACAGGGATTGAGGAAAAACCTGATTTTAAAAGTAATATTCTTGCCGGTATTTATATATTCAAACCGGATATTTTCAAATTTATACCTGAAGGAATTTCTTTTGGAATGGACAAGCTAATTTTAAAAATGTTGGAATCTAATGCTAAAATAGCAAAATATGATATTAAAGAGTATTGGCTTGATATTGGTAAAATTGATGATTATGAAAAAGCACAGAATATCTATAATGAGCATTTTAAAAACAGTATATGAATAAAGTATTAGTAACAGGGGCTGATGGTTTTATTGGAAGCCATCTAGTTGAAAAATTAATTCAGGAAGGGAAAAAAGTAAAAGCATTTGTTTTTTATAATTCATATAATAATTGGGGGTGGCTTGATAATTTGCCTTCAGATACCCTAAAAGAAATTGAAATTATTACCGGTGATATAAGAGATTATAAAAGAGTAAATGAAGCTGTCAAGGGTGTCGATACAGTTTTTCATCTGGCAGCTCTTATTTCAATACCCTACAGCTATTATTCTCCAGAAAGCTATATAGACACAAATATTAAGGGAACATTAAATATTTTGGAAGCTTCAAGAATAAATGATATTCAAAAAGTACTTGTTACTTCAACTTCTGAAGTTTATGGTACTGCAATTTATGTTCCGATTAATGAGAAACATCCTAAACAGGGACAGTCTCCATATTCTGCATCAAAAATAGGAGCAGATGCATTAGCAGAATCATATTACAGAAGTTTTAATCTTCCTGTTGCTATTGTAAGGCCATTCAATACATATGGACCAAGACAATCTGCCAGGGCTATTATTCCAACAATTATTACACAACTTTTATCAGGAATAAAAAATATAAAATTAGGATCTCTTAAACCTACAAGAGATTTGGTTTTTGTTAAAGATACTGTTAATGGATTTTATGAAATAGCTAAATCTGAAAAGACTAATGGTCAGGAAATAAACATAGCTACAGGTAATGAAATATCTATAGGTGATTTAGCTAATAAATTAATTAACATTATATCTAAGGATGCAATTATTGAATCTGATAAAACAAGGTTAAGACCATTAAAAAGCGAAGTTGAAAGATTATTAGGTTCAAATAATAAAATAATGGAATTAACAAGTTGGAAACCTGAGTATAATTTAGATGAAGGTTTGAAAAAAACTATTGATTGGTTCAGTGATAAAAATAATTTAAACATGTATAAAACAGGAATTTATAATGTATAGCGAATTTGTTGATTTTGTAAAAAACATATATAAAATAAAGGAAGGAAATATTCCTCTTCATGCTCCTGTATTTTTTGAAAATGAAAACAAATATTTAAAAGAATGTATAGATACTACATTTGTGTCTTATGTCGGTAAATTTGTATCTGAATTTGAAAACGTAATAAAGGCTTATACCGGAGCAAAATATGCTGTAGCTATCGTAAATGGTACATGTGCACTGCATATTGCGTTAAAACTAAACGGTGCAAGTCAAAATGATGAGGTATTGACTCAATCTCTCACTTTTATTGCAACATCGAATTCTATTTCATACTGTGATTCAACTCCTGTGTATATTGATAGTGATATTAATACATTGGGAATGTCGGTTGAAAAACTTGAAGAATTTCTTGAAAAAAATACAGAAATAAGAAATGACGGGTTTTGTTATAATAATATTACAAAAAAACGAATTATAGCCTGTGTTCCGGTTCATATTTTTGGCCATC
This sequence comes from Bacteroidota bacterium, assembly GCA_030706235.1. Taxonomy (GTDB): domain Bacteria; phylum Bacteroidota; class Bacteroidia; order Bacteroidales; family GWE2-29-8; genus JAUZOY01. The sequence goes on from JAUZOY010000065.1 coordinate 9,386, forward strand.
CGTGTAAAATTGACAGAATAGTTGAATTATGTAGTAAATACAACATTGCTGTAGTGGAAGATGCTGCTGAATCTTTAGGAAGTAAATATAAGGGAAAACATACAGGTACTTTCGGTAAAGCTGGAATTTTAAGTTTTAATGGCAATAAAATTGTAACTACCGGTGGCGGTGGAATGATAATAACTGATGATGAGAATTTTGCAGTTAGAGCCAAACATATTACCACTACAGCCAAAGTGCCTCACCAATGGGAGTTTATTCATGATGAAATTGGATATAACTACAGAATGACAAATCTTAATGCAGCTGTAGGTTGTGCACAAATGGAAAACATAGACTTCTTCTTAGAAAATAAAAGACAACTTGCCGGTTTATATAAAGATTTTTTTTATAATTCAGGGATAGATTTCTTTGTTGAAAAGGCCGATTGCTATTCTAATTATTGGTTAAATGCTATATTGCTAAAAAATAGAAATGAGAGAGATGAATTTTTAAAATTTTCAAATCAAAATAGCATAATGACAAGACCGGCATGGACATTAATGAATAAACTTAAAATGTATGAAAACTGTCTGACTACTAATCTGGAGAATGCAAACTGGCTTGAAGACAGAATTGTAAATATACCAAGTAGTGTTAGAGTTCAATAAAATGAAAGATAATATAATAAAATAAATTGATGGAGGAGATTATTCATTTTTTTGTATTGGTGCTGTAGCATGGGAATATGTAACAATTACTAAAAAAAGTTTTATTAAAGTGAACTCTATTTTTAATGTAAATTACTGTTAATATTTTAATTATCAAGATTAATGTCAGATAATAAACTTAAGATTTTACTTGTCGGAAATATTAAAGGTTCAATGGGTTTTATTCAAAACCTTTCAGCTTTACTTGTAAAAAATAATTGTCAGGTTGATATTCTTGATTTATGGTCAATGAATTTTATTGATTGTAATGAAATTAAATCAATTAGGCTTTATTCATTTAAACTTTTTGATATATTCCTGAAAATACCTGTCATTCATAAATTCACAAGAAAGTTTATTGCAATTTTTTTTCTAAAAAGGATAAATAAAAGATATAATATCGTTAATTTTCATTATGTTAGTCGTAGAATATATGGTAATTTAATATCATTTTTTAAAAGAAAATCTGATAAACTTGTTCTTTCAGTTTGGGGGTCTGATTTTCTGAGAGCTTCAAATGAACGAAGAGAAAATGATATATATATATATGATGCAGTTGATGCAATAACGTTTAACAACCCTGTTATAAGAGAAGAATTTATTGGTTATTTCAGAGATTATGAAAAGAAGTGTTTAATAACAGGATTTGGAATTAGAAATATTGATTTATTAGATGAATTGAATGAAATGGAATCAATTAATGAATCTAAAAGGAAACTTGGTATTTCTGAAGATTCATTTATTATAACATGTGGTTATAATGCAAATACTGCCCAACAACATGAAATAATTATTGAACATATCTCTAATATTAAATCTTCTCTGCCTGATAATACTTTTATAATTTTACCAATGACTTATTATCTTAATGATGATTTTTATATTGAAAGACTTGAAGTTTTATTGAAAAAAAGTTTCAATTATAAAATATTTAAAAATAATCTTACAGATATTGATGTGGCTCGTATAAGGAGGATTACAGACATTGCTGTAAATATGCAAATGACCGATCAACTGAGCGCATCTATCATTGAGCATCTGTATTCAAATAATATTGTTTTTGTTGGTAAATGGCTGCCTTATAAAATATTCGAAGATTTAGGAATTTTTCTTATCAGAGTTAATATTGATGATTTTGAGTCTAGCTTTTGTAATACTATAAATAATTTTGAGAATATCAAAATTTTATGTAATAATAATCCTGAGTTTATCAGGAATAATTTTAGTTGGAAAATCAGGATACAGAAATGGATAGAATTATATAATGATTTATTAGATCATGAGACGATTGATAAAAAATAGTACAGTCAATATACTTCATTATATTAAGTATAATGTAAATAATATTTTAGAGAAAAATAAAAATTTTTTTCTTATTTTAAACTATCATCAGATTTCAGATAATTTTGATCCTAAATTTCATTCCAAAGGGACATGGCTTGATACAGCATTTTTTAAAAGGCAATTGAATGCAATTATAGAAAATTTTAGAATTGTTCCTTTGATAGATGGTATTGAAAAAATTGAAAATGGGGAACTTACTGAGAATATAGCTTCTCTTACTTTTGACGATGGAGATATTTCAATTAAAAATATTATTCCTTTACTTAAACAATATAATATACCTGCAACTTTTTTCATCAATAGTGCAACATTTGATGGTAATGCGGGATTATTCCATATTTATCAGTATTTAAATAATTCACCAGAGTACCGACATTTATTAAATACTGATATTCAAAGCAATTATCCAAAACTCAGATATACTAAAGATAAAAAGCTATACAATAAATACAGATATATATTGGATCATATTTATAATAATATAAATAAAAAAGAACCGTTATTTGTTGAAAAAGGTTACCTTTCTTCTTTAGATCAAAATTTATTTCATATTGGATTGCATGGACATGAACATCAAAGGTTCTCGATGATGAATTATGATGAGCAAAAAATAAATATTATAAAAAATATTGAAATTTTATCAGAATTTAAATCGTATAAACCTATTTTTGCTTTGCCTTTTGGAAGGCCTGATGATTGGGATAATGATACTATTAAAATTTGTTTTGAAAATGATTTGCATTTACTCTTTGCCAACGGTGGTATAAATTTTAATAGAGAAATCGGTTATAAAAGAGCTATTTCAGTGAATTTAACATTGAAAGATCTGATTATAAAAAATTATTATTAAATTAAATAATATTATCACCTTTTTATTGAAATAAAATGGTAGAATTAAAAAAAGTAACAATAGATGATTTTGAAATGGTTTATCCTCTATTGCTTGATTTTGGAAAGCCTGATACCTCTGAGAATAGAGATATATGGAAGCAATTATTCATTAATCAATGGGAAACAGATGAAGACTATACAGGATATATGTTGGTAGATGATAATAAAGCAGTTGGGTATATGGGATATATTTTTTCCAGAAGAAAAATCAATAGCAAAACAGAAAAGTTTTGTAATATGTCAGGTTGGATTGTTAAAAAAGATTACAGAAAAGAATATAAAATGTTACTTTATGAACCTGCGATGGAGTTAAAAGATTATACTTTAACTGCACTTTTTTCGACTAAGGCAGCTCATGTATTGGAAAGAAGGCTTGGATTTAAAGAACTTGATGATTGTTATTATTATATTCCGGCAAATATTAATCCTTTATTATTATTATTTAAAAGAAAAATAAGGATTATCAATGATTTAAATTATATCATAAAATATGTTGATGATATTAGTTCCAAAATAATTGAAGATCATTTAAAATTTAAAAATCTGAATCATTTATTAGTTGAAACTAACGAAGGGAATATTTATTTAACAATCAAACAATTAGTAAGAAAAAGATATCTTTCTTTTGCTGAGATATATTATATTAGTGACAAAAAGCTTTTTAAAAAATATTTTGATCAAATCAGATATCATTTGTTGACGGATTTAAAATATGTTGGGATAGTTATTGATAGTCGTTTTATTAAAGGAATGAATATTTCTTTAAAATATAAAGTAAATTATTTTGTTTCAAATCAATATATGTCAGATCATCTTGAACCTGAAGATGTTGATTATTTATATACTGAACGTGTCATTTTTTATTAGATATTGATGATGAATAATATTGAAATACAATTGATTAATCAAATTAAATACACTTTATTAAAAAGTGATTTTTATAAAAATAAGTATAAGAATGTTTTGTTATCTGATACTTTTCAATTAAATCAATTCCAATCTTTACCTTATACTACTAAATCAGAATTATTGAAAGATCAGGAAAATTTTCCACCTTTTGGTTCAAATGTATGTGTAAATAATGAAGATATAATAAGAATTCATAA
>JAUZOY010000066.1 GCA_030706235.1 Bacteroidota bacterium
AGGCCTGTGAAGGTGCAGTCCAACTGTAAATTTGAGATTTAGCTGAAACGGAAGATGTAATTAATATCCATGGACTTTTTGAACTTGTCTGATATTCGATTTTAACATTATTTACATTTGTACTCTCCCAATATATAATTATATTTGAATTTGTAGCATAAATATCATTTGCTGATGGAGATTTTATATTTATCGATGGTGATGTTATTAAAATTTCATTTTTTGTATAATCTAATAAATATTGATTTGAAACATCACTTATTTTTATATCACCGGTTTTAGTTGTATCTGTAATTGAAGGTGTCCATGTGTATGAGCCATTAGATGCTGACGTAGAAGCAACAATTGTTTTCCATGTTGTTCCGTAATCTTTTGTAAATTCTATTTTAATATTAGAAACACCTTCGCTGCTCCATTGAATAACATAATTCTTTCCGCTTTCTATAGATTCTCCTCCTGTAGGTTTAAGTAATTTCAGCTTTGGAACATTTGCAGAAATCAGAAAATCAATCAAATGGTTTTCATATGGATAGGAAGTTTTACCAAAATATGTAGAATATGCATTACCATCACTACTAAAGTAATAACTCGGTAAATATATTGAATTCGAAAATACATTAAACCTGATTTCTGAAGGAAGTATATATGAACAATTATAATCCCCTTCTGTATAATCATTATACTTATTTTTTTGTTCCTTCATAGAAATGAACTGGAAATAATTATGATCGGTAATATAATCATCATCACTATAGCTGTATCCGGGTTTGAAAGACACTGCACAACCTATTAGTCCTCCTGCAGGAACAGACATATTTGTTTTCAGGTTTTTTCCCCCTATATTACCTCCTGTGGTAGTATCTGAATTTTCAAGTACCATTTTATATGTTACTTTGGTAATATCTTTTATACCAGGTAATTTAACTTTTGAATTATCATAATTTGTTGAATCCCAATTTACATTCATACATGTAATTGATTTCGAATCCCTGGACATAGTAAATATATCATTTTCTGATAATACAGAAAAATCCGGTATTTTCCATATGTCTATTATAAGTGTGTCTTTTATATTTTTATTGGTTTTATTATACAGAAAGTGAACACAAATTGAATCAAGATTATATGGCACTCCATAATTTATTTGTTCCTGCCCGAGAGTATCAAATGCCAAACTAGTCGGATCCAGTAAAGTTCCTATACTATGCACCCATGGTCTGCCATTATAATCTGTATATGGTATTATTACATTTGTATCAGGAAACAAAATATCATTATACATTTCACTATTATTATTTATAGTCATATAAGCATAATCATACCAATTACTAGTTGCAATTGTTTTATTTTTATTTTTTTGATGATAAAAATTAGAAGAAAATTTTAATTTTTCTACTCTGTTTATTTTTCTACTCTGCTCTTTAAATTTTTCAGTATTATTATTTAGTAAAGTTTGAGAAAAACTTCCTGAATAGATAGTTATCAATAAAAACAATAAACATATTTTTTTCATTTTAGTAATATAGTAATGGTAGAACATATAATTTAAATTAGTTAACATCAGTCTATTTTGCAATTACAATAAAGGAAACATTCCTGGTCTCAAAAATTTGACAAAAAAATATTCAACTATTAAATCCTTAATTCAAAAAACAATCCTACAAAAATACATATTTTTTGATAATCAGACCTGATATTTTAATTGTCACTCACAGGACATCTACCTAAAATTAATCAGCCTAATACAGTTAAATAAAATTTATGTAGGTTTGTAAAGTTATTGAATAAAGAGTTTCATTATATAAATTATGAAGGTATTGTTTCTGGATTCTGTCCATGAATGTTTGGTTGAAGGACTTTTTGATCTTGGGTATAAGTGCGACTTTCCTGTCATTGATAATAAAAAAGATGTACTTGATATTATTGAGAATTATGAAGGTCTCATAGTTCGCAGTAAGATGATTATCGATAGAGAAATTATTGAAAAGGGAGAAAAATTGAGATTTATTGGTCGTCCCGGTGCCGGAATGGAAAATATTGATGTAGAATTTGCTACCGGAAGAGGAATCGCCTGTATAAATTCACCCGAAGGTAACAGGGATGCTGTTGGTGAGCATGCTTTGGGAATGATATTAAGTTTATTAAATAAAATAAACATTGCTGACAGAGAAATAAGAAACGGGCATTGGAACAGAACATCAAACCGGGGAGTTGAAATTAAAGACAAAACGATAGGTATTATTGGGTTCGGTAATATGGGAAGTTCATTTGCTGAGAAAATTCAGGGGTTGGGAGCTAAAATAATCGCTTACGATAAATATAAAAAAAACTACGCAACCCGAAACGTTATAGAAACAGATCTCCAAACAATTTTCGAGGAAACAGATATATTAAGTTTACATATACCTCTCACGAAAGAGACCGATTACATGATTAATAATGAGTTTATAAATAGTTTCAAAAAAAATATCTATATTATTAATTCAGCAAGAGGGAAAATATTAAATACAGAAAATCTGGTGGAAAACCTTAAAAAAGGGAAAGTTTTAGGTGCTGCACTTGATGTACTGGAATATGAAAAAACGACATTTGAGAGCTTATATAAAACGACGTCACCTCCTGCATTTCAATATCTTCTGGAAAGCAACAAGGTAATTCTTACTCCTCATGTGGCAGGTTGGACAGAACAATCATATTTTAAAATATCAAATGTACTTCTTGATAAAATTAAAGAATTAACACAATGTCTTAAGTCGTAAATTATATAAATGAACAATTTAAGATTTATCTTTAATATTAACCTACCCCGCTTTTGTAACTATTTAAGACTTATTTCAAGTTATTATACTTCAATATTTTTTAAAAAAGCAACTCATCGGGGTATGCCACTAAGTATTTCTGTTGAACCGTCAGGAATATGTAATTTAAAATGTCCTGAATGTCCTTCAGGTTTGCAGCAATTAAGTCGTGAAAAGGGATTAATGCAATTTGATCTGTTCAAAAAAGCAATTGATGAATTATATCAAAATCTAATTTATCTCTTACTTTATTTCCAGGGCGAACCGTATTTGAATAAAAACTTTTTTGATTTTGTGAAATATGCAGCATCAAAAAAAATCTATACATCAACTTCTACCAACGGACATTTTCTTGATAAAAATAATTGTATTAAAACCATTGAATCCGGCTTGGATAAACTTATTATATCTTTAGATGGAACAACTCAGGATTCATACTCTGCTTACAGAAAAGGAGGAGACCTTAAAAAAGTCATTGAAGGAATAGAAAATTTAGTCAACATTAAAAGGTCAATGAAATCCCCTACCCCACATATTGTGATCCAATTTCTGGTTCTTGGTTCTAATGAAAGTGAAATTAGTATAGCACGTCAACTTTCAAAAAATCTTGGTGTAGATGAATTTTCATTAAAAAGTGCACAGATATATAATTATGAAAATGGGAACGATTTAATACCAACAATCGATAAATATTCAAGATACAGAAAAACAAAGAACGGCAGGTTTGAAATAAAAAATAAGCTAAAGAATAAATGCTGGAAAATGTGGTCATCAGCTGTAATTACCTGGGATGGATATGTTGTTCCATGTTGCTTTGATAAAGACAGCACCTATACGCTGGGAAATCTCAATGAAAACTCATTTATTGAAATATGGAAAAACGCTAAAGCAAATGTATTCAGGAACAAAATACTTAAACTCAGAAAAGAAATCGATATCTGTAAAAACTGCTCAGAATAAAAAAAACTACTTAAAAATTCGTTTTAATTTTCAATTAATAATTCACTTAATTTCTTCGTAATTTACTATTTTAACATTATGATAGTATGTTTTAATAATATCTCTGAATTTAATCCCTTCCTCAGCCATTTTCATTGCTCCTTCCTGACACAACCCTACCCCATGACCATAACCTCTACCTTTAAAAACTACTGAATCACCCTTTGTGTAAATCGAGAAATAGCTTGACTTGAATAACCAGTCATTACGAATTTTACTTAATGGAATATCCTTGTCATTTAAAAAATAAGTTTTTCTTGTCCACTGTTTAAAATTTAAGGCTGCATTACATGCACCGGAATCATTTATCGGATAATTGAATTTATCACCGAGATAAGCCAGCCATGCCTTTTTTAAACAATGTCTTTCCCATCTGGCATTTGGTTGGGATGTACAATATTTATCTACTATAGGTTTAAGATATGATCTGTTGATACTCCATACATCTATTGAATTTATTGTTTGCCCTCCACAGTTTGAATGATAGGTTGCATTAATAGGCTTTGATCTTTCATCTACAATAACCATTCCGCTTGTTTCGGATGCGGCCATAAGTATATCAGTATTTCTGCACTTGCCATTATATACCTGACAATGTACCAGATCACACATCTCATAACCTTCAGATTTATGCTTATTCAAATGACAAATAGCATATGTCCTGCATATTATTGCCTGCACTTTATAATATTCAGATGATGCTTTCCTTCCTCCTTCTGCTTCTACAACTCCGGCTATATAATGCTCGAGATCAACAATATTAATAAATTTAAAACAATTATTTACAACTGTAATATTAAGATCATCATCAAAACTGAATTCCTTTTTTGCATATTTGGTAGAATTTATCGTAAAATAATTCAGGAAGCCAGAACTTACAAAATCTATAGAGTTGTATGCTCCATAATTTTTCTCATCTGTACTTACTATAATACAATTATCAAGTATAGTCAGATGAATCGATGTGTTTATCTTAACATCAATAATTTTTTCACCGGACGAATAAATAGAATATTTTCCCGATATAGGTGTTATTACAACTGAATTTAACTTATAAACTGTAAGTATACCAATTTTAATATCTTCAGCTGAAAGCCTGAAAGACAAGAAAAACAATAAGCTTAATATGTATATTTTTAACCTGATATTTACCCTTATAATAATTAAATTTTTGCAATAATACAAAAATTAATTATAACTTTGGATATTCAAAGCTTAAAGCATGATTTTTTAACAAATAAAATAATATGAAGTTTTTAAAAATTATTCAGGTATTATTCTTCATTTTGATATTCTTTAATGCTACTGCTCAATCTGCCGAAGAATTGATAAAATCAGGCCAGGAAAAGATAAAAAGCAAAAATTATAATGGCGCAATTGAAGATTTTACTCAGGCTACAATATCTGATCAGAACAATTATCTTGCCTTTTATAATCTTGGCATTGCTTATAATGGTGCTGAAAAGTTCAAAGATGCTGTTGATGCTTTTGACAAAGCTATAATGCTTAAACCTAAATTTGCTATGTCATATCTTTACAGAGGTGCAGCCTGGGACAATCAGAACAATTTTAAAGAAGCCATCGCTGATTATTCTACTGCTGTTAAGCTCGACTCCACAATTCTTATTGCATATTTTAACATGGGTATTGTAAATGATATGATTGAAGAATATCAGGCTGCTATTGATTGTTATACCAAAGCGACGGGACTCGATTCAATTAAGGCACGTGCATACTACAATCGTGCTATCGATTATGTTGAAATAGGAAAGGTTGAAGAAGCTATTGCTGATTATTCTAAAGCTATTGAAGTCATGCCTAAATATTCGAGTGCCTATTTCAATCGTGCGGCTCTTTATGATGATTTAGGAGAAACTGAAAGCGCTATTACTGATTATTCTAAAGTAATTGAAATTGAACCCAATGCTGCTGATGCATACTATAGCAGAGGAGTTGATAAAATCCTTATCGGAAGAAAATCAGACGGATGTTCTGATGTTAAAAAGTCTTCAGATCTTGGCTTGCAGGAAGCAAAAGAATTCTATGATGAATACTGTAACCAGTAATTTAAACTGAATTATTATTTATAATTCAACTTATAAAGTATTTCGTCTTTCTTAAGTCTGTCAAAATCATCAAATCCAAGCTTTACTGCTTCTTTTATAGATTCTGTTGCTTTCTTATCTTCACCATTCAGCATATATATCTGAGCCGCAATGTAGGCATGTTCTGAATTTGTCGGATCCACCATCTTATATATCTCATTATATAATTCTGCTTCCTGCAACCTCTTTGCTTTTATGCTTCCAGAAGCATTCATATATGCTATAAGACTGCAAAAGTTCATCAGTCGTTTCTGCATAAGCTTCTCATCAATGTTTTTGGTAGTGTTAATTATTTTAAATACTCTTGAAGTTTCACCCTGCCACCATTTTAGATCCTTACTTGAAAAACTGCTAAGATATTTTTGTTGTTCTACCATCTCAGCCTTTTCTCTCTGATCATCATTATTCTGATTTTTTGTAACTATTTTGCTTATTCCGGTTTTTACAAATGCAATAGCATCATTCATTATATTTACTGGTGGCCATTCATGTTTTCCATCGAAAACAATAAGCATATGCTTCAACTGTGTTTGATTAAGTTGTCTATCAAGATTCTTAAGTTCAAGCATATTAAAATCTTCATTACCTACCAAACCTGCAAAATTAAACTTCTGTTCAATTGGCTTTGTCAATTGCGGAAAGCCAGCTCCGCAACCTATAACTCCTTTAACGCCTCCGTTATTAAGAGCTACAGTACTTGCTACCCGGGCTCCTCCGGAAAAACCAAGCGTATATATTTCATCTTTCTTTATTGAAAGTTTTGACTGGGTATCATCAAACATAGTTTTGACATAACTATTCGTAACCTCCGGATCTGTCCCGTTCTGTGAATTATTTGACCCGACAATTATAAGGTTATACTTTTCTGCTAAATCTTTATACTTCATTACAGGCAATTTTCCTTTGGCATGAGAATCAAATGCATATATTATACCCCATTCTTTATCTTCTGTATATTCCTTCGGTACATATATTGCATAAGATTGCGTACTGTCTCCGCTGCAATATACCTTCTCTATAACCTTACCTTTTACAATTGATTTATCCGGAATTATTGCTCTTTTCTTTGTTTTGGAGTTTCCACACGAAACTATTGATAATACAATAATTAATGTCAATATTTTTTTCATTACTGCTATTATTTATTTCCTGATTTCTTATTATAACTCAAACTTGTGATTTCATTTGTATTTTCGACAAAAATACTAATTTTTAAACATATAAAATCCTCCTCATTATTAATATATTGCATTAAATTCTATAATCACTAAAAGAAATAATATTGGCTAAATACACATTAACACTATAAATGTCAGAACAATAAGAGAAATCAGCTACATGTATTCATGGCCAGTCTCATTTCAATCCCCGTAAATGATGGAGCATTATTAATACAGATATCAAAAACAACATCAAATCTCGATATTGCATAAGAAAGTCAGGAATTCTCATAATCAATATTTATTTACATCGTCAAATTTAATTAATTTTTATTTTAATCTAAAGAATTATTCCGTAAATTTGCATAACAAAAAAAAATAACAAACAAAAAGCGGATGTCGAAAAGCTCAAATAGAGTAGACAAATTTAAAAATAACTAAAATATGAAAAGAATTTACTTTTTTGCCTTAATCATGTGCCTTGCTATATCAGCAAATGCTCAAATCCTTAACCCCGGCTTTGAAAATTGGACATCCGGTAATCCCGATAACTGGTGGACTTCTAATGTCCTTGTAAACGTTGTTACTCAAACCACTGATAAACATTCAGGGAATTATGCTCTGAAAGGTGAAGTTTTATCTTACCAATCTGTAAACATACCTCCTCAGGTAATCAGCGGATCTTCAATTGCTCAGGGATTTTCCATCTCTCAGCGTTACACCTCTTTAGATCTTTATTACAAATTCTCTCCTCTGAATGGTGATAAGTTTTTTGTTGATGTAGTTATGTATAAGGACAGTAATGCTATTGGAGCAGGAGCTACTGTACAAACTACGACTGTTAGTTCTTATACCAAATTATCAGTTCCTATATATTACTCATCAAATGACGTACCTAATAAGACTATAATTAGTTTTGGTATTCAGGGGCCTTCAGGTTCTGATTACAGTGTCGGTACTGCTATGTATGTTGATGATCTTGCTTTTGGCACATCTAACGGTATTAATAACTTAACAGGGAAAAGCCCGGATAAAAAGAGTTATCCTAATCCTTGCAACGAATCAATCTTCATACCATTGAATAATGTCTATTCCGGAAATATTGATATAATTGATATGCTTGGAAAAACAATAAAAACAACTCTAATAGGATCTCAAGTAGCTAACAACCAATTTATCAAACTATCTGTCTCTGATTTACCGGCCGGCATTTATTACTATATTGTTAATGGAAATAACACCAATTACAAAGACAAATTCATTGTTGTCCGTTAATAACAAGAAATTGTTTTGAATTATAAAAAAAACATATGTAGTTGAAAATTTAGCCTTCTCTCCCTACCCCTTTCCCAAAAGAGAGGGGTAAAAACTTATTTTTCTAAAATTTTAGCTTAGGATATAGCTCATACCAAATAGTAAAAAAAAATAAAATTCAAACAGTTTCTAAATTCCAATCAAGACTCTACCAACTTCAATTTTCTTAGTTGCCACATCAATACTATAAATGTCAAAAGCGATGAAGAAAAATCAGCCACTGGAATTCCCAGCCAGACTCCTTTCAACCCCCACAAGTGTGGAAGTATCAATAATGCAGGTATCAGGAACAAAACCTGACGTGTAAGAGAAAGGAAAATTGAAAACTTTGCTTTTCCTATTGACTGAAAGAAACTTGAGGTAACTATCTGAAATCCTACAACCGGAAACATCATAAGTATTAATCTCATTCCGATAACCGACTGTTCAATAAGTTCATTGTTTGTAGTAAAGGCTGATGCTATCATTCTCGGGAAAAACTCTGCCAGCAAAAAGCCAAAACATGTAACACTACTCCCTGCTATTATTGTCAGATTAAAAGCTCTTATTACACGTGACATCTTTCCTGCGCCATAATTATAACCTACAATTGGTTGCATCCCCTGATTAAAACCTATAACTATCATAGCCACTAAATTTGCTATACTGTTTATTATTCCATATGCACCTATTGCATAATCTCCTCCGTACCTTCTCAGACTCAAATTTATAATTGAAACAACAACACTGGCACACAACAACATAATGAAATTCGACATTCCTATTGATATAATTTCCTTGATAATAACCTTTTTCAGCTTCATATACCCTGGTAGAAAATGCACAAAACTTTCATTCTTGGAAAAATGTCGCACTACATTTATTGTTCCTGTTATCTGGGCAAGCACTGTTGCAAGTGCAGCTCCTCTTATACCCCATTTAAAACCAAAAATAAACAATGGTGCTAATATAAGATTTACTGCTACGGTTACAAGAGTCGTATACATAGCCTTACCAGGATATCCCGAGGATCGCATTATATTATTAAGTCCCAGATAAATATGTGTAAAAACATTTCCTAACAATATAATCTGCATAAATTCCTCCGCATATGGCAACGTTTCATTACTTGCTCCTAATGAAAAAAGTATAGGCCTCAGAAATATCAGACAACCTATTCCAACTACAATTCCCAATATTACATTAAGCATAACTGCATTCCCGAGAATCTGCGTTGCCCCTTTTCTGTCATGCTGTCCCAGACGTATCGATACCATTGCACTTGCTCCCACTCCAACCATAGCTCCAAATGCCGCCATAATATTCATTAATGGAAAGGTCAAAGCTAAACCGGAAATTGCCATTGGGCCTACCCCATGACCAATAAATATCCTGTCAATAATATTATACAATGATGCTGCCGCTGTCGCTATTATCGCCGGAATAGAATACTGCAGTAATAACTTGCCGGGTTTCTCATTTCCCAAATCATTTGCCGACCCACTTAACATAATCACTTTTTTCATTTTTCTTCTTCTCACAAATTACCTTTCTCAATATTCATCAATATTTATTTCCGATCCCGTTCATGTTTGGACAAACTCTCCTGCATTCACAACACGCATAAATATCTACCCCTCGTTTATTCTTTATCTCCGCATGTTCACGGCAATTCCTTTGCAAAACAATTCCGTCAATACCTATTGCACCAACAGGACAACTGTTTATACAAAGATTACATGAATCACTGCACATATCACCTTCCATTAAATCATCTGCAACCATTTCAACATCAGTAATCACAGCTCCTAGTCTTATAAGGTTACCGTATTTATCATTACACAATAATGAATTCCTGCCTATATAGCCCAATCCTGCTTTGTATCCCAAATGTTTAAGAGACAAAATCCCTTTACCTGTCATAGTCTCCACATCCCAGTAGTCATATCTATCTATTGATACGATACCGCATAAATCTGCTCCGGATTCTTTTGCAAATTTCTTTATCTCTTCCGAATTTATCATTATTATATCTTAAAACCATCTGATAACTTTCTTCTGCAAATCTACTACTTTTTTATTCTCTCAGGTATTAACATAAACTTTATCTTGTTAGTAATGTCTCCTCAGTTTTGCATAAGTTGTAATAAACCATCTGCACCTTTTTATCAAATGTAATACAATATAAATCACCAGAATCAAGGCTAGTTTATCATGTATTTCTATCAATATCAATCTTAATATTCCCCCGCTTCCAGTCAAATCAATAAACCATGGCACTAAGCCTGTAAAAGCAACTATCATAAATATCATCGACAATGTCACTACCTGTATGTTCTTACCGGCTAATTTTTTTTCAAAAACCACTCTATACCATTTCCGAACTCTTTCTCATATTGTGTAATATCAAATGTTCAACACATCCCGGCCTGTACACATCCCGGAATGCCTCCCTGGTGATATTTTCTGTCTCATCATAGTCCCCTACTAACGCAATCCTGATTATTTTTTCCATAATGTTTTATATTTCTTTTTTTTTATTTGCTTTCTTTTGTAAATCTAAAACTTACTCTAATTCTATTGCCATTTCAGTTAGTGCCCATTGATTTGGTATAAAGTGCCATAAAAACCAATGAGAAGCTAAAGCAGATGGCAATATATAATCTGACATTTATTGCCGTTGGCTTCAGACAACGGATTGAATAACAACAACATTTTGGCTTTAGCCGCATCTTTGGTGTTAATTCAATTCTTATCTCAGGTGGATAGTAGTAACAAAAAAGAAAGCCCGACCAACGGTCAGGCTTTCTTTTGTTAGTTGCAATAATTATTTCTTTTGATTATTTTCCTAAGTTATAAAGAATTCCTACGTTAAATCCTAATGAAGTATAAACTGGTTTGTCAGTCAATACATATGTATATTTAGCTTCAACGTTTAAGTCAAGTGCTTTTGATAATGAATAGTTAAAACCAACTCTTGGTGCAAACCCTATTTTTGAATCTGTTGTTGAAACTTCTTGAGATTTACCTATTGTAACACCATTATATACTATATCTTGTGCTGGAATAGTAAATTTAAACATATATAAACCTGCTTCTAAACCTGCATAAGGTCTAAATCCTTCTTTAGCAAAATAATAGTCAATTTGACCAACGATTGGCATAATAGTCCATTTGTAGTTAAATTTTGCTACTCCTGAAGCGATTTCAATATCTCCACTTTTGAATGATTGGAAATCATAAGCTAATCCAAGTGAAATAGTTTGGTTCAAAGCAAATTTTCCTATTACTCCACCGCCAAAACCCATTCCCATTCCAAGACCGGTTGGATAATCTTTTGCAATATCTCCCAATGGCATTGCTATGCCACCGCGTACACCTACTGAAATCTGAGCGTTTGATTTTGTTGTAAACGCTAAACAAATTACTGCTAAACAAATAGTAAATACAATTTTTTTCATAACCTTTAAATTTTGTTAATTAATTAAACTTACTTAAAACGCAACTAATCGACCGCAAAGATATATATATAAATTCAAAACAAGCAAATTTAACTTGAAAAAATATCAAATATCCTTCATTTAAAAAAGAAAAACATAGTGTAAGTAATTCATAATCAAACCATCTGACAAACCTCACAAGTTAACTAAAAATAATATACCTAATTGCAAATATTATCTAAATACAGCCATACAACATTAATCTTCCACAACTCACCATTATTTTATAATAAAATCAACAATTCACAATTATAAACTACCTTTCCGGACTCTTGCAATTAATTTTGCTTACTTAGCGTGAAACACCTAATCAATCAACAATTTACTATCCACAATTTACTATTATAAATTAAACTAATATGCTTGTAACTCCAACTCAACTTCATCATAACTTCTGTTCATATACATTATAACAACAACAATAATATTTGATTTATAACGTTAAAATATTTTAACCATTTACAATTAATTAACTATGGCACGCGTACTCTCTGGCATCCAACTCAGCGGCACAATCAACGGAATGACCTTTTACCAAAGAAATGGGAAAACTTTTGCCCGCCGTAAGTCTTCCCTCAACAAACAGAAAATGAAACGCAACCCCAATTCTGTCAGAACTTTCGAAAGTTGCACCGAATTTGGGGCTTGCTCTACTGCTGTCAAAGACCTTCGACTTACTCTGAGAAAATTCGGTAAACAGTTCAACATCGGGAGCATTTCACCCAAACTTGTCGCCCTTTTCCGCCGTCATGCTATTATTAATCAAGGTATTCTCGGCAAACGTTCAGTTTTTATATCCAAAGCAAAAACAAATCTTGAGAACCTTTTACTCTCAGGTAATCCACAATACTCATCTATTTTCAACTACAACCTGATTCTCAGCCCTCCGGCAGACAATGAAGATGCCTTCAACGCACAACTGACTATACCCGCATTCTCTACAGCAGAGTTTCTCAAACCACCCAAAGGCTCTACTCATTTCTTCATTACTTTCGGACTATTCACAATTTCTGACCTAAAATACTCAGAAAACAGCTACAGGAAATACATACCCTTTGACCGGCAAAACCATTGCCTTTATACAAGTCAAAGATCCGATAACTTCTCAATACGTCAGGTAAAAATACAGGACATCAAACTTTCACTCAGTCTCAACCTCCACGACTTCGATCCTGCAAATACAACAGCTTTTGCCGTTATCGGAATCACTTATACTCAAAAACAAGGGAACAACTACATTTCCATGCAGGCAAACAACACCCTGATAATAAAGTCAGAATCCACTTCAAACATCACTAAAACTAAAACCAAATCAAAAAACAAACATAAAACCACTACAGAATTCAACCCTCACAGTCTCCCACTCGAATGCTTCAAATGGATATCCATCGACAACCTCCTAAATCACCGTTCAACAAAACCCCTATACGAACAAGGCAAAATAAAACCTAACGTCCCATTCATCCTCTTCTCCGACTCATAAAAAAACC
>JAUZOY010000067.1 GCA_030706235.1 Bacteroidota bacterium
ATTGTACTGAAATTATCGGCAGCTCTTTGCACACCGTCAACATTGTATTCAACCATTTTTTCATTTTCAGGAGAAAAAGACATCGAAATAAATTCAAACTCTGTAAAAGCTGACAACTTTTCACCTATAATATTATATGTTAAGCCTAATGCTCCACAAAAACCTAATGAATAACCGCCTGTTAATTCATATACTTTTTTATATGAATGATAAATACCTGGTCTGCCATTTGAATATGTGTCAGTACCTTCATAGTCATTCTCTGTAGTTATTTTAGTTTCAACTCCTACTAATATACCAATTTTAGTATAAAGACTTAATCTGTTTCTAAACAGATAAAATATTAAATTTGGATTTATTCTCATTTGAGTTGCATTGTCAATATATTTATAGGAACGGTTGGATACCCAAATATATGAATTGGTTGTATTTGCAATATTTACATTGGTTGTAGTATTTTGATAAGTATTAAAGTCAAAAGTTTTGCTTTTCAAATATCCTAATTGAAGCTCTAAACCAAATCTGGGATTTAACATATAACCTCCTGTAAGGTTGAATTTTAATCCCTGTCCGAAGGTACCTAAAATAGCTTTATATTTTTCATCAGTATTATTTATAACAGATGATATAGAATTACCATTTTCTGTGCCGTTTGCTGTCCAATTTTTATATGTATCGTCTCCTATTTTACCTAACCCATAACCGAAGGCATAGCCGGAAGAAGATTTAATGTAAAAACCCTGACAAAATACCTTGCCTGTACAAAACAAAACAAACACAATTAATACTAATTTTTTCATTACAATTACTTTTTATTAAATAAACCACAAAGATAAACCTTTATCTACAAAAAAATAAATTTTAAATTGTCCCATTTCTAAACTCCCCTCTCTTAAAAGTTGAAAGTTTGTAAAGTTATAAAGACAGTAAAAAATAGACTTTCATGACGATCAGGACAAGTAGTGCATGTAGGACTTTCAGGATGGGCAGGAAAGAAAAATGTAGGATATAACTTATTAGAAGTTAAAAAGGACTTAAGGGACATAGGGGATAAAAGTAATTATGAATGCTGAACGTGGAAATAACATTACATAGTTTTTCGGCAGGACGAGTCAGAATTTAGCCCTCACCACCAACCCATCTCACAAAGGAGAAGGGCGTAAAAGCCTATTTTTCAATGTATAAGTCTACTATAAAACTTATAACAAATTTATTAAAAATAATAAAAATCAGAATAAATTCAGATATACTTTTTCGTTAGTATATTACTAACGGTTTCAGGTTTTATTCCGGAAATGCATTGACAATTAGTATTTTTTGTGCATAAGGAACAATTTTCGTCACCCTGAACCAGAAATTCTGCATTTTCGCCAAGGGGAGCCCAACGTCGGGGAAATATTGGTCTGATAGGAGCATAAAGACCGATTACGGATTTGCCAAGTGCTGCCGCAATATGCAGAACACCTGTGCTTGCAGCAATCAGACAATCTGATTGATTTATAAAGGAGATCAATTCTCTGAGAGTTAATTTTCCCGTTAAATCTATGACTCTGCCACTATTTTCATCAAGGAAATTCTTTAATGAATTTCCTTCATCCTTAGTACCTGTAATAAATATCTGATATTTATCCGGAGGAAGAATATTTATAAGTCGTGAATAATTATCAGGTCCCCACTCTCTCGCACTCCCTTTTGATCGCGGATGCAGAATAAGTTTCACCTTATTGTTATCCATCAGGGAGATGATTTCATTTTTTAGTGGTGATGCATTGTGTAAGCCGTAATATTTATGAATGCATTCAAGCGGAAAATCATTAATATTAATAATGCTTTCGATTAGTTTCAGATTTAACTGAGCTTCATGCAGATTTGAATTTTTACGGCTGAAATTAGGTAATCTATTGCATCTGAACCAGTGAAAGGAGCGATGCATAGTACCTATTCTTAATGGAATTTTGGCTCTTGAGGCTACTTTTGCAAGTAATTTATCGGGGAATACATGAATAAAAATATCAGCATTAATTTGTCTGATTTTTTCTATTATTTCAGTTTCCTTTAAGCTTTTCAGTTCATCATAATTAAGGAAGTAATCTATATTTTCACACAGATTAATAATCGGCTCTGTATATGTTTTGCCAATGAACCAGATAGTACTTTGAGGATATTTTTGTTTTAAAATTCCTGCAACAGGCAGAGTAAGTACTACATCACCGATATTATCAGTTCTGCTGATAATAAATACAGGATTTGGTTTAATTATATTTTTCCCCATTAATTAATACCCTCACCCCTAACCCCTCTCCCCAAGGAGAGGGGTATAAAAATCTATTTATTAAACAAGTGTGTTAATTTACTTTGAACTTAACATCTCCTTTTTCGAAGAAGTTTACAATTTGGTTTGCAGCAGCAATACCGGCATTGATATTTGCTTCTTCAGTCTGAGCGCCCATTTTTTTAGGAGTGAAGAAGAATCTTCCCTGAAATTTTTCATTGAACTCATCCTTAGATTCCGGTTCAACATCTGCTACATAAGTAAAATCTTTTCTTTCAGCAAATAATTTTAAAAGAGATGTTTCATCAATGACTTCTTTACGTGCAGTATTAACAAGCATAGCACCCTTAGGCATTCTTGAAAGCAAATTATAATTAATTGATTTTTTAGTTTGTTCATTGGCAGGGATATGTAATGAAACGAACTGACAAGTTGAATAAAGATCTTCTACTTTATCAACAGCTTTTATTCCGTCTTTTTCGATTATATCTTTTGGAACAAAAGGATCGAAAGCATACACTTCCATACCGAATCCTTTTGCAATATTTGCAACGTATCTTCCAACATTACCATATGCATGAAGTCCAAGTTTTTTACCTCTCAATTCGCCACCTGACTTTCCGCTGAAATGCATTCTCATCTGATAAATCATCATACCGATAGCAAGTTCAGCAACAGCATTTGAGTTTTGTCCCGGAGTATTCATAGCAACGATATTTTTTTCAGTAGCTGCGGCAAGATCAATATTATCGAAACCTGCACCAGCACGGACAACAATTTTAAGATTTTTCCCGGCATTGAGAACTTCCTTGTCAGCAACATCACTTCTGATAATCATTGCATCAACATCAGATACTGCAGAAAGCAGTGCATCTTTAGAAGTATATTTTTCAAGTAGAACAAGTTCATAACCTGCTTTTTCAATTACACTTTTTATTCCATTAACAGCTTCCTGAGCAAATGGTTTTTCAGTTGCAACCAATACTTTTTTCATAATCTTTATTATTTGAGTTTATATTTTATATTCTATGAATTAAAAAAAAGATTCCACCTTTAGAAACTGTTTGGAATTGCCCTCACCCTGTCAATGTTAATTATGAATTATATATTTTCACGCAAAGCTCGCAAAGTTTAAATCGCAAAGCTCGCAAAGATTTATTATTCAATTCTTTGTGTTCTTAGCGAATTTTTCTTAACGTTCTTAGCGTGAAAAATAATTTCCTAAACAACCTAAATATCATAAGATCATACCGGGCGAATAATTACATAATTTTTAAAAATTAAATCAATTTCTTATTTATGCAAAGATGGAATCTTTAAATATAATAAAATCAGCCTTTAATTTTAGCAAATTCAGCCATTGCATCAACAAGAGCCTTAACGCTTTCCATTGGAAGAGCATTGTAAGTAGAAGCTCTGAAGCCGCCAACTGAACGATGACCTTTAAGTCCGACCATACCTCTTTCTTTAGTATATTCCATGAATTCACCTTCAAGAGCTTTGTATTCATCTTTCATTACAAAACAGATGTTCATCAATGAACGGCTATCTTTTTCAACGGTACCAACAAATAATGGATTTCTGTCAATTTCATCATAAAGGACTTTAGCCTTAGCCTGATTCATTTCCTGAAGTTTTTTAACGCCGCCAATACTCTTAATCCATCTCAAAGTTTCCATACAAGTATATATAGGTAAACAAGGAGGAGTATTGAACATAGAACCTTCTTTAATATGAGTTCTGTAATCCAACATAGTAGGAATAGTTCTTTCAACTTTACCAAGGATATCTTCACGTACAATAACAAAAGTTACTCCGGCAGGGCCTAAATTTTTCTGAGCTCCACCATATATAAGTCCGTATTTTTTTACGTCAACAGGACGGCTAAGAATATCAGAAGACATATCAGCAACAAGAGTTACAGGGCTGTCAAAATCTTCTCTGATTTCTGTTCCGTAAATAGTATTATTGGTAGTGATGTGGAAATAATCAACATCATTAGGGATAGAAAATCCTTTAGGGATATAGTTGTAATTTTTGTCAGCAGAAGATGCAACAGTAACAACTTCACCAAAAAGTTTAGCTTCTTTCAATGCTTTTTTAGCCCATACACCTGTTTCCAGATAAGCAGCTTTTTTATTCAGAAGGTTGAAAGGTACCATGCAGAATTGCATACTTGCACCACCACCAAGGAAAAGAACCTTATATTCTTCAGGAATATTAAGATTTTCTTTGAACAAAGCGACAGCTTCATCTATAATTGCCTGGAAATCTTTACTTCTGTGAGAAATTTCCAAAATAGACATTCCAATACCGTTAAGGTCAAGAACAGCTTTAGCTGTATTTTCAATAGCAATAGCAGGTAGAACAGATGGCCCTGCATTAAAATTATGCTTTTTCATTTTTAATATATTATATTTGAATTAAGTACTATGATTTCTTAAATCTATTTATTTAAAGTAAACCGAATGCAAATGTCTAACTTTTTTTTTAATGAATAAAAAAATAAATAAGAAAGATTCTTTATCAATTCTTACATATTTACCAATATTTTAAGATTACCCTGTGCGAGCACTACAACTTTGATTGCATCCTGAGTCAGATAAATATTGTCAATATTCAAATCATCGATATTACCTTTCAGAGTAATATTTTTAGTAATCTGGTTGTTATCAAGAGCTTTCTGAACCATTTCTTTAGATTCTTCAATTTTATCTTTCAATGAATATTTAAGATAAGGAGTCATCATCTTTAAGAAACCGCCATGATAAAGCCAATCAGCACTTTTAATAAGAACATTTTTTGTTTTTAGTTCATAATCAACATCTGTCATTACAATAGTCATTGTAGAATCAACATATACAGGTTTGCAGCTTAAATATACTTTACCTTTGAGACTACCAAGCAAATCAAGAGCGACGATAAGTTTGTCATTACTTCCATATACTTTTATATCATTTACCTGAACGACATATTTCCCCTGCTTATAAGTTTGACCAAGAACCTGTTTTTTAGTAAGTTCTTCAATTCTGTTATAAGTAATAGTATTTGATAAGTTAATTGTGAACTTATCATCCATTTTATTGAGGACTTTAAGATTCGGTAAATTGGGGTTTATTTCAGCGGAAGGTTGAGCACCCAGGAATGTTTCAGTAATAGATTTTATTCCGACAGTGGTTTTGATTTTCCCGTTGGAACCTAAAATAGGAGTCATCATAATTTCACTTGGAGTAAGTTTTATCCAAAGTTTAAGAGAATCTGAAGCATTAATAGGTTTTTGCATTAAATTCCAGGCATCCTGAACATATTTTTTAATATCCAGATTTTTAGCAACCTGTTTGTCAATTTCTGAGCAAAGTACGCTTTGTTTACTTTTAAGAATTGCTGTTGCAACAGTTTTAACAGAAACATCAACAGGGCCTAATTTCAAGACAGGAGAACTTATCCAATCGAATCCGTCAGCGCTGGTAAGAGTACTTACAGTCCAATCTTTATTAATTGAGAATTTTGTTTTGAATTTCAGAGCAATAGCACCTTCAATTTCTTTATAGTTAGATAGCGTTACGCCCAGTTTAGTTACTTTGAAGCCGGCTTTAACCCATAATTTCAATGGTATACGATAATTCAACTGATTTCCGGATAAAGTTATAGATATGTCTTCCTTTTTCCATGCTTTTACCATAAGATTATCATGATCATTATTATCAAAGCTATCATCATTGTAAATCAGACCTTTGATTTGATTATTAACCATATTTTCAATTTGTTTTATATCAGCTTCAATAGGAAGATTTACTGTAGATGAAACAGGTTTAAATGATTCTTTTTGATAACTTTCAAGTGGTTTTTCAGGTTTAATTGTATTGCAACCGAAAAAAGAAATTGCCGTAACAGCAACAATTAATAATAGTGCTCTCATTTTGAATAAATTAAAAACAAACATTTTTTTTGCAAAACTACAAAATATTTCTAAAAACCTTTAGAAGTTTGTATATCTTTATTATTTAAATTTTCGTCAATTTTCAGAAAAATACATATCTTTGCCGTCAATTTAAAAATTTAAAATTGCGTAATTTATATCTATGGGATTAAGAATCATTGTATTAGCAAAACAAGTTCCTGACACAAGAAATGTGGGAAAGGATGCTATGAAAGAGGACGGCACGGTAAACAGAGGAGCTTTACCTGCAATTTTCAATCCTGAAGACCTGAATGCATTGGAACAGGCATTAAGATTGAAAGAAAAATATGCAGGAACAGAAGTAATTCTTCTGACAATGGGACCTACAAGAGCATCTGAAATAATCAGAGAAGCTCTATACAGAGGTGCAGATAAGGGTTATCTTCTGACTGACAGAAAATTTGCAGGATCAGACACACTTGCAACGTCATATGCAATTTCACTTGCAATAAAGAAACTCGCACCATATGACTTAGTAATATCAGGGAGACAGGCAATCGATGGTGACACAGCCCAGGTGGGGCCACAGACAGCAGAAAAACTTGAAATTGGACAGGTTACATATGCTGAAGAAATATTAGGGATTGAAAATAATAAAATAACAATTAAAAGAAGACTTGAAAGGGGTATTGAAGTAGTATCCAGCCCGCTTCCACTTCTTGTAACGGTACACGGATCAGCTCCTGCCTGCAGGACCAGAAATTCAAAATTGTTTATGAAATACAAACACTCAAAAACAGTAACAGAATTACAGGAAGCTACAGAAGATTATATAAAATTACAGAAAGACAGACCATATCTGACAATAGAAGAATTATCTGCTGCCGATATTAATGTTGATTCTGAAATGGTAGGATTATCAGGCTCACCAACGAAAGTAAAGAAAATTGAAAACGTTGTACTGGCACATAAAGAATCTAAAATACTGTCTGATCAGGACAAGGATATAGAAAATTTAATGAAAGAATTAATTGATAACCATATAATAGGATAATAAACTGTGAATAACATATTTGTATATTGCGAAATAGATGAAGGAGCTGTAGCTGATGTAAGTCTTGAATTACTTTCCAAAGGGAAAAAATTAGCAACAGAATTGAATTGTAAACTGGAAGCGATTGTAATTGGTTCGAAGCTGGACAATATAGAAAAAAGTCTTTACCCTTATGGCGTAGATATAGTTCATAAAGCTGACGACACAAGATTATATCCTTATACTACATTGCCACATTGTTCAATAATTACCAGAATATTTAAGGAAGAAAAGCCTCAGATAGCATTATTTGGAGCTACTTCAATAGGCAGGGATCTTGCACCAAGAATTGCATCATCACTAAGATGTGGTTTGACAGCTGACTGTACCAACTTAGTAATTGGTGAATATACTGAAAACAAAACAGGAAAAGAATATAAAGATTTATTATATCAGATACGACCTGCATTTGGTGGAAGTATTATTGCAACAATTGTAAATCCGGAAACACGTCCACAATTGGCAACAGTAAGAGAAGGTGTGATGAAAAATGAAATATTCTCAAATTCTTATAAAGGAGAAGTGAGAAACATTAAGGTTGCATCATATCTAAAAGATAGTGATTTTATAGTAAAAATTATTGACAGGCAGATTGAAGCAAAAAAAATTAATATAAAATCTGCACCGATAATAGTTGCAGGTGGTTACGGAATGGGATCAAAGAGCGGATTTAATAAATTATTTGAATTAGCATCATTGATTGGTGGTGAAGTTGGAGCATCAAGAGCAGCAGTGGATGCAGGATTTGCAGAACATGAAAGACAAATCGGGCAAACAGGTGTTACAGTAAGGCCGAAACTTTATATAGCAGCAGGAATCTCAGGAGCAGTACAGCACAGAGCAGGTATGGATCAGTCAGCACAGATAATATCTATAAGCAATGATCCCAAAGCGCCAATAAATTCTATAGCCGATTATGTTATCATTGGTGATGTCAATGACATCATTCCCAAAATGATCAAGTACTATAAAGAAAAATCAAAATAATTGTTTTAATCATACCTTTAAGAAAAAAAGAAAATAATGGCAAATTTTTATACAGATAATGAGATTTTAAAATTTCATCTGACTAATCCCATAATGAAAGAAATCATTAAGTTAAGGGAAAGAGATTATACTGAAAAGGAAAAGTATGATTATGCACCATTGGATTATGAAGATGCTATAGATAGCTATGATAAAATACTCGAGATTGTCGGAGATATAACCGGAAACATTATTCAGCCCAATGCAGAAGATGTTGATGCATATGGTCCGAAACTTGAAAACAATAAAGTAATCTATGCAGAAGGGACAAAACAAAACCTTAATGCCTTAAAAGAAGGAGGTTTTAACAGTTTCATATTTCCAAGAGAGTATGGAGGTCTGAATATGTCTATTGTAGCCTATGTAATGGTTGCAGAAATTATATCGAGAGCTGACGCAAGTTTTGTAAATATATACGGGCTACAGGATTGCGGAGAAACAATTAACGAATTTGCTTCAAAAGAAATCAGGGAAAAATATTTGCCTATGTTTCTTGAAGGAAAAACCGCAGCGATGATCCTTACAGAACCGGATGCAGGCTCAGACCTTCAGGCAGTAAATCTTAAAGCAACATATGATGAAAAATCAGGCAAATGGATGCTAAATGGTGTTAAGAGATTTATAACTAACGGTAATGGTGATATTTGCCTTGTTTTGGCAAGATCAGAAGAAGGTACTTCAGATGGTAGAGGTTTGTCTATGTTCCTGTATGAAAAAGATGATACCACAACTATACGCCGTATAGAAAACAAATTAGGTATCAAAGGATCTCCGACATGCGAAATGGTTTTCAAAAATTCACCTGCAATACTTATCGGAGAAAGGAAACTCGGACTTATCAAATATGTTATGTCACTGATGAATGCAGCAAGATTAGGTATCGGAGCACAATCAGTTGGTATAGCAGAAGCATGCTATCGTGAAGCCAAGAAATACGCAAGCGAAAGAGCACAATTTGGTAAATATATCAACCAATTCCCGGCAGTTTACGAAATGCTTACAAATATGAATGTAAGAATTCAGGCAGTAAGAACATTTCTATATGAAACAGCAGCTTTCGTTGATATTTACAAATCATTAAATTCAATAGAAGAAGAAAGGCCACTTACTTCAGAAGAAAAACAAATGGCAAAAAAATACCAGAAACTTGCTGATATTTATACTCCACTTGTTAAACTTTTCGGTAGTGAATATTGCAACAAAATAGCTTACGATGCTATTCAGATTCATGGTGGGACAGGTTATATGAAAGACTTTCCTGT
Source organism: Bacteroidota bacterium (assembly GCA_030706235.1). Taxonomy (GTDB): domain Bacteria; phylum Bacteroidota; class Bacteroidia; order Bacteroidales; family GWE2-29-8; genus JAUZOY01. The sequence goes on from JAUZOY010000067.1 coordinate 9,555, forward strand.
TCAGAGAATGGCAAGAGATGCTCGTATTACTTCTATTTATGAAGGGACCACACAACTACAGGTAGTTGCAGCAATCAGAGGAGTAACCAACGGTTCTTTATTTGCAGCAATTAAAGAACACGAAAATTCTGAAATAAATCCGGAACTTGAATATCTAAAACATACACTTATTAACATGACCGCAGAATGCGAAAATATTGTTAAGAAAGTCACTGAAACAAAAGACAATGAATATATTGATTTCCATTCAAGAAGACTTGTTGAAAGTGCCGGTAATATTGTTATGGGATACCTTCTGTTAAGAGATGCAAATCGTGATATTGAAAACAAAAGAGTTGCTGAAATATTTATTAAACTTGCAGAAAGTGAAAACAAAGCTGCAATTCAATATATAAATTCTTTTGAAATCAAGGATTTAGCTGCTTATAAACATTTTATTTAGAATTAAATAATAAACTTTAGAAAAATACTCATTAATCAAATTGGTTAATGAGTATTTTTTTTGCCAATATATTCTACCATTTTTTCTAAGAATAAGCTTGAAATTAAAGTTATTGACTATCTGAAAAATCTTCGGATTATTTATTATCCTTTTAAATTTCATTAATTTCAAAACCGATTTTCTTTAATTCGTTCCAGTATTCAGGAAAGGATTTTGATACTACTTCAGGATTCTGAATATTTATTTCATCAAGGACTAAAGCCAATGGAGCAAAAGCAAGAGCCATACGATGATCTTCGTAAGTTTTAATTAACTTATTTTGTCCGGAAATTCCACCGATATTTACAGGAGTAATAATTAAAGAATTATTTTCATCTTTAACGTTATAACCTAACTTAGACAGTTCCGTAACAAGAGCTGTTATCCTGTCGGTTTCTTTAATTCTTAAGCTTTCAAGACCGTTAAGTCTACTCTTTACATTAAGTGCAGCACAAAGAACAGTTACTGTTTGAGCAAGATCAGGGCAATCTGTAAAATTAAATTCAAAATTATCAGTTGAAATTGTATTTTTTGATAACACAATTCCATCATTATTGAAATCAGTTCTGACACCAAAATTTTCCATAATTTCTGCTATGACAGAATCACCCTGATTACTGTTTTTTCTTAATCCATTTATGCATAATTTTGCATCAGAAGATAATGCAGCCATAAGATAAAAATATGAAGCAGAACTCCAGTCAGCTTCAACAAAATATTCACGCGGAATGTAAGATGCTTTTCCGATAAATATTTCGTTGTTTCTCCAATCAGCATTAACGCCGAAATATTTCATTATGTTCAGGGTCATATTTATATAAGGTCCGGAACTAATATTACCTTTAAATCTTACAGTAAGATCACTTTCAAGCTTTGGGGCAATCAAAAGCAAAGCCGTAATATACTGACTGCTTACAGAACCATCTATTTCAATTATACCACCCTTAAGATTTCTGCCTTCAATTTTTAAAGGAGGATAGCCACTATTTTCCAAAAATTGAATATCCGCACCAATAGACCTGAGAGCATCAACAAGAATACCTACAGGTCTTTTTTTCATTCTTTCAGAACCGGTAATAATATGAGAACCGGGAAATACAGATAAGTACGCTGTCAGAAAACGCATTGCAGTACCTGCTGCTCCAATATCAATAAACCGGTTATCTTCACAGAGATATTTTTTTAATATCTGTGTATCAGTAGATGTAGAAAGGTTATTTATTTGAAAATCGCTACCACATAATGCTCTGATGATCAAAACTCTGTTGCTTTCACTCTTAGAAGACGAGAGTCTGACTAAACCATTTAAAGATTTAGAATCCGAAGTGATTTTAAAAATTCCGGGTTCATTATGCATTACTCATTATCTTTTTGTAATATAGGTTTTTGATCTGTTTGAAAATATTATTCTTTTTTTCAAAGATAAAGAATTCTAAAATAAGCAGTATAAAAGCCGGAAGAATAAAATACTGGAAACGATCTTCATATTCCGTAAAAATTTTGCTTCCGGTTTCTTTTTTTTCCATTTTATCAAGTTTTTCCAGAAGAGCATTTAATCCGGCATTGGAATTAGTCATTCTGAAATAAGCTCCATTCCCAGCAGCAGCGATTTTCTGCAACATATTATCATCTATTTTTGTAACGACAGTATTACCATCTTTATCTTTTTTATAGCCAATTTTAATCCCGTTTGATAATACAGGGATATGTCCTCCGCCCGGTAAACCAATACCAATAGTATAAACAGCAATACCCTTATCAACTGCGTTTTTTGCTTCAGCAATTGGTTCATCTTCAAAGTTTTCACCATCAGTAATAATTACAATAGCTTTGTTTTTTGCTTTTTCAGTACCAAAAGATTCAACGCTATGCCTTATAGCCTCACCAATATCAGTTCCCTGAGTTGGCACCATATCAGTAGTGATCTGGGATAAAAACATTTTAGCTGCATAATAATCTGTTGTAATAGGCAGTTGAGTATATGCCTGACCTGCAAAAACTACCAAACCAATTCGATTATCACCCATATTTTCAATAATTTTAGATATAGCCTGCTTTGCCCTTTCAAGCCGGTTAGGAGTTACATCTTCACAAAGCATACTGTTTGAAACATCCAATGCAATTATTAAATCAATACCCTTAGCTTTCACATTTGCAATCTTACTTCCCACCTGAAGATCGGCAATACCGAGTATGAGAAAAGTATAAGCAAACAATAGAATAATGATTTTGAAATTTTGCCTCTTCGGAGATTGATCAGGCATAAGAGAAGAAATAATACTATTATCTCCAAATCTGGCTAGCGCTTTCTTTTTCCAGTTTCTATTTATCATATAGATAATTAAGATTATCGGAACAATAATCAAACCGTAAAGGAAATAAGGATGTGCAAATCTGAACATATAGATAATGTTAAATGTTAAATATTAAATGTTGAATAATAAAAATTTCATAATTATTTAAAATTCAAAATTTCTAAGGTATTTTTTTAAAGACAGTATATCTGAGTAATAATTCTCCAAATAAAATAATACCTGCTAACAGCGACCATGGTAAGTAAGTCAGTTTTTTTCTATGGTATTCGGTGACTTCAATTTTAGATTTTTCCAGTTTATCAATATCATTGTATATTTCACGAAGTTTCTTATTATTAGTAGCTCTATAATATTTTCCATTTGTCATTTGAGCAATATCTTTGAGCAGAGCTTCGTCTATTTCAACGGGAATATTCTGGTACTGAATACCAAATGGTGTTTTGAACGGATATGGAGCTTCTCCATAAGTACCGACACCTATAGTATAAACTCTTATTCCATATAATTTAGCTAATTCAGCAGAAGTCATTGGACTAATAGTACCGGTATTATTTACACCATCAGTAAGCAGAATAATAACTTTACTTTTTGCCTTACTTTCCTTTAATCTGTTTATAGCAGTAGCAAGGCCCATACCTATTGCAGTACCATCTTCCAGCATATCGCTGTTAATTTTATAAAAAAGATTCTTTAATACTGCATGATCTGTAGTCAGAGGACATTGAGTAAAGCTTTCCCCTGCAAAAATCACAAGCCCTATCCTATCCTGCGGCCTACCGTCAATAAATTCATTGGCAACTTTCTTTGCGGCTTCTATTCTGTTAGGTTTAAAATCTTCAGACAACATACTAGGTGAAATATCAAAAGAAAGGACAATATCAATACCTTCAACCATAATATCC
>JAUZOY010000068.1 GCA_030706235.1 Bacteroidota bacterium
TAAAAGATGAAAATGTTAAGGAAATATTCAGAGAAACTCAAAGCAGAATAAATTCTATGAGCCTAATTCATGAAAAGTTGTATGAGTTTAACGATTTTTCAAAAATAGACTATTATGATTATATTAAGGAACTTGTTTCCCAAATTGTTAATACATACGATTCTGTCAGAAAAAATTTAGATATTAAAATTGATATTGATAAAATTTATTTAAATATTGATACTGCAATACCTTTAGGACTGATAATTAATGAACTTATAACAAACTCTATTAAATATGCCTTTAATAAAGATGAGAAAGGAGAAATTATTCTGTCTTTAAGCAAAAACAATGACTTTTTGACTTTTTCTGTTAAAGATAATGGAAAGGGATTACCGCAAAATTTTAATATTAATAATATTCAAAGTCTTGGCCTTAGACTTGTTAATTCACTTACAAATCAAATAGGAGGAGAACTTCTAATAAATAATATTAATGGTGTTGAATTCATTGTAAATTTTAAAGAAATCATTAAAAGAAATAATATTCAATAACTTATTTTATATGAAATGAAAGTATTAAAGAAAAAAATATTTTATGAATCACTTTTTATAATTATTGGTGCATTTCTTATCTATCTGATATCAGATTATTTTAATCTGTATCTGAAAATAGTTTCATTAGGTAATTATTTGAAATTTTATAAATGGAATTTGGATGATATTTTTGTTGTTTTCATTTATCTGTGTTTTGTATCATTTTTATTCTCCTTCAGACGATTAAAAGAAATATATTATCATATTAATAAACTGCGGGAAGCTGAAAATAATCTTAAAATTAAAGAACAACAATTTAAAACTTTTTTTGAAGAAGTTCGCAATGGTATTTTGATTTATGAGGCAATTGATAATGGGAGTGATTTCATTATTAAAAATGCAAACAAGGCAGCTGAAAGAATAGATTGTTTTAATAGAGAGGATGTCATTGGCAAGAATGTAACCTCTGTATTCCCTACAATAAAAGAATATGGTTTATGGGATCTTCTTATTAAAGTTTATAATACCGGAAATCCTGAGCATAATCCTGTCTTTTTTTATAAAGATGAAAGAATCAAAGGATGGAGAGAAAATTATGTGTATAAATTACCTTCCGGTGAAATAGTATCAATATTTGATGATATTACAGATTTCAAATGGATTGAAGAAGCTAAAAAAGATATTGAAAATAAATTTCGTAATCTGATTGAAAATACCAATGAATGGATATGGCAAATTAATGAAGACAATCATTTTATCTACCATAATCCTAAAGTTCAGGATATACTTGGTTTCAGCCCTGCTGAATTAATGGCCCGAACACCTTTTGATATTCTTGATCCCGAAGATTCCCAAACAAAAAATGTTTTGATTGAGATATTAAAAAACAAATCCAAAATGAATCTTCTTGAAAATTCAATGATACATAAAAATGGCAACATCATATTTCTGGAAACTAATGCCTCTCCTATGTATAATTTGAATGGAGAATACATAGGATATATCGGAGCTTCCAGAGATATTACCGATAGACGTCATGCTGAAGAAACTCTTAAACAAGCTTACGAAGACCTTGAATTGAAAGTTCAACAACGTACCTTTGATCTTACTCAGACAAATGAAACTCTTAAATTTGAAATTCAGGAACGTAAAAAAGCTGAAGATCATATTAATAATTCACTTGAAGAAAAAAAGGTTTTACTTAAAGAAATATATCATCGTGTAAAAAATAATCTGCAGGTAATTTCCGCTTTGCTTAATCTCCAATCTAATTACATTAAAGATGATCTTTCTAAAACTATTTTTAAAGAATGTCAGAACAGAGTAATGTCAATGAGTATGGTACACGAAATGCTTTATCGTTCAAGCAATCTCTCAAGAATTGATTACAAAGAATACATCAGAGATCTTATCTCTAATCTGACTATTACGTACAATACCAACCCTGATATTATTAAAATTTATCAGAATATAGAAGAAATTTCCTTAAATATAGATACATCTATTCCTCTTGGTCTGATAATTACTGAACTGGTTTCAAATTGTCTGAAATATGCATTCCCCGATAATAGGAAAGGAGAGATTAAAATAGATCTGATAAAAGATCCTGATAATTATTGGATACTTTCTATTAAAGACAATGGGATCGGATTACCGCGCGATCTTGAAATTAACAAAACTAACAGCCTTGGTCTTAGACTTGTCGTTTCCCTGACAAACCAGATTGAAGGCTCTCTGGATATTACTAACAATGACGGTACGGAATTTAATATTAAATTCCTCGAAATTTCAAATTAACAATTCACCATTTACAATTCACCATTAATTTTGCGCTCTTCAACCATTTACAATTCACAATTCACAATTATTGTTTTTAATTAATTGATTATCTGATATAATTAATTTATTTTGGACATTTTTTATCTTCAATTTTTTAAATATTCTAAAATTTAATGTATGTTTGTTGACAGTTTAAATTTAAATAAAAATGTTATGAAAAGGAAATTACAAATTGGGCTTTCCCTAATTTTATATTTATTGATTTTAAATAATTCCTATTCGCAAACAAACTACGATATGCAGGCTGAAAATGGTAATACTATTACATCTTGTAATGCATTTTTAACCAGCGATTATAATTGTTCTTATAGTTTTTCCTATTGTCAAAATGAAAATTATACGGTCACATTTTATACTGGTTCAGCAAATTCCAGATTTTTATCAACTTTTGATACCCCTTTTACTCAGGATGGTTATACAATAGAATATTTAGAAAATGGATACCTATTTGATACATCTGATACCTTGTTCATTTATGATGGGCCTGATGCTTCAAGTCCCTTAATGCATAAATTTACAGGTGAAAGCGGTACTTATCCAATTTACAGTTCAGGAAGTTATATAACATTTAAATTTGTTTCTTCCAATTACAGTAATTTGGATTTTGGGTTCGGAGTTCTACTCTCTTGCGTTTCTCTTTCTCAATCTCCTAAAAGTTGTAATGGAAATGCACCGGCAAGTAATTTTATTGAAGACATACCCAATATATGTAATTTAAATGGATATTGTGGAAATACAAGTAATTATTATACATCAGATTTACCATATAATTTAACTGAAACATCAGATCTTTTCCCTGGCACTATACAAAATAATTCATGGATTTCTTTTGTAGCAGATTCAACTGCTGCTGAATTTAATGTTAAAGTAACAAACTGCAGCAAAAATATGGGAATTCAATTAGCCGTTTATTCTTTGGAAGATAATAAATTTTCTGTTATCTCTGATACATCAAAAGCTGGAAGCTATATAACATATTCACCAAGTTTTGATATAAAAATTCCTTACAATACACCATCAAATCCAAATGCAATTCCTCCATTAGTTAAAGGACAAAAATATTATATTATGATTGATGGTTCAGGTGGTGATGTCTGTGATTATACAGTTAAAGCAGATGAAAAATCAGGCATTGCTATTCAGGCAAATGCCGGCACAGATCAGACTATCTGTAAAGGACAAACTGCTTCTTTAAACGCATCCGGTGCCAAGACCTATTCATGGTCTCCTGCTACAGGACTTGATGATCCTAATATTTCAAATCCAAAGGCTAATCCTACAACTACAATTACTTACATTGTTACAATGACTGCTACAGGTTTGAATACCGATTGCCCCTTTAAAGGTAATGATACAGTGATAGTTAATGTCAAATCTCTTCCGGTTATTAATGCCGGTAAAGATACTTCTCTATGTTCCGGTAAAAGTATTAATTTATCTGTTACAGCTCCCGGCGGTTCAACTTATACATGGAGTAACGGAAATTCCGTTTCGACAATATCAGTTTCACCTACCCAAACTACAAATTATAAAATTACTGTCACTAACAATGGTTGTAATTCCAAAGATAGCGTCTCGGTTACTGTAAATCCCAATCCTCAATTTAATCTTGGTGCAGATTTTACAATAAATCCCGGAGATTCAGCTATTTTAAATCCTACTATTACTAATGGATCAACTTATTCATGGAGCAGCGGCGAAAAAACTAAAAGTATAACTGCAAAACCAACCTCTACCACTACTTATACTTTAACATCAACTTCTCCTAATGGTTGTACAACCACTGATAATGTTGTAGTCTCAGTGGCAGTTAGTTCAGCAAATGCCGGACCTGACCAGACAATTTGTCTTGGCGATAGTGCTACACTGATTGGCTCAGGAAATGGTACTTATTCATGGAATAACGGAAGTACTACAAAAACAATAAAAGTAAAGCCTGCCTCGACAACAACATATATTCTCTATGTAAAACTTGGTACCAGCACTTATTCTGATACTGCAGTTGTATATGTCAATTCTACTACAATAAATGTGGCTGCCGATAAACCAACAATTTGTAATGGTCAGACAGCTATTTTGACTGCTTCGGGAGGTGATACATATACATGGAATTCCGGGTGTTCAAGTGCTACATGCAATGTTTCTCCATCTACAACTACTACGTACAAAGTAACGGGAACTAAAAATGGTTGTAGTAATACTGCAAATATAATTGTATCGGTAAATTCTTTACCACCGGTTAAAGCAACTGCTAAACCTTCTTCAATTTGCAAAGGTCAGTTAGATACTTTGACTGCTACGGGAGCCGATACTTATTCTTGGAGTACCACTGCTTCTTCAAATAGTTTGATTCTTGCTCCAACTGCCACAACAACTTATACTGTTACCGGAACCTCTTCAGGTTGTACAGCTTCAAATAATGTTGTAGTTACAGTAAATAATTTACCTAATGTTAATGTCTCAGCTTCTTCATTAACAGTTTGTGTTGGTAACAATGATACTCTTTATGCAACAGGGGCTACAACTTACAAATGGGACAACGGATTAGGTAATGGGACACCAAGAATTATTTCTCCTACAACAACTACGACATATACTGTGACAGGTTCAAATGGTACCTGTTCAAATATTGCAAGTATTACAATCAATGTTAATCCGTTGCCGGCTGTAAATGTTGGTAATGATACTGCAATTGTTAATGGACAATCTGCAAATATTACTCCCAAAGTTAGCGGTGCTAATTCTTATGTTTGGAGCGATGGTGAAACCCAAATTAATATTCATCCTTCTCCAACTGTAACTACCACTTATACTCTTACCGTAAAATCAGCCGGCAATTGTACTGCATCAGATCAGATCGTGATTACTGTAACAAATCCGGTGACTGTTTCCGCAGGAAAAGATCAGGTTATTTGCAATGGAGAATCTGCAACACTTGCAGCTACAGCAACAAACGGATGTACATATACATGGAGTTACGAAAATTCTCATAGTCAGTCTATAACTGTTAAACCTACTGTAAATACTTCTTATAATGTTACTGCATCTCTGAATGGTAATACTGCTACTTCAAGTGTTTGGGTCATAGTTATTACTCCGGTTGCTAATGCAGGAAATGATACTGTGATATGTAAAGGAAATAGCATAACATTACCATCAGAGACACCATATCAGCAGGGCTCAATTAAATGGAATACCGGGGAAACAACAGATAAAATTACTGATAATCCTGTTGCCGATAAGAAATATTCAGTTACTGCTTCTATGTCTATTGGAAGTAAAACTTGTTCCGTTTCTGATAGTGTTACTGTAAAAGTTCTTTCAGTAATTGCAGAGGCTGGACAAGACACTGCAATTTGTTATGGCCAATCTGATATTTTAAATGCAATTGCTTCTCCGGCAGGTAATTACCACTATACCTGGTATGATTTCTATAATAATCAGATAGGTGCTAAACCTCAATTATCTGTCTCACCAACATCCGATTCTACAATGTACAGATTAAAGGTAAAATCTGATCTATCAATCGGATGCGAAGCTGTCGATTCTGTAAAAATTTTTGTTAATAGAACTACAGCAAATATTACTCCCAAATATGATACGATTTGTAAAGGAAACACAGTAAATCTGACAGCAACAGGTGGAGGAACTTATTCATGGAGTAATGGAATGACTACTGCAAATATCTCTGAATCTCCGACTATTAGTAAAAATTATTATGTAACTGTCACTAAAAATAATTGTACTGATATTGACACTGCGTTTGTTTCTATAAAAATTATGAATGTAAGCGCCGGAGATAATATTAACAAATGCTTAGATAATACCAGCCCTGTAGTTCTTACAGCAAAAGTAGATACTTCTTTTCATGGAACAATTACATATTCATGGAATACCGGGGAAAATACTGCTACAATAAATGTAAATCCAACTTTAACAACTACATATACTGTCAAAGTTACAGAAGGTATTTGTTATGAAACATCTACGGTTCTTGTGTCAGTTTTTGATACAAAAGCAGATGCCGGGAAAGATACCTCAATTTGTCAGGGTAATGCAATATCATTAAAAGGAACCGGTGGAGGTAAATACAAATGGAGCACTTCTGATACTACATCAATAATTACAGTTAATCCATCAACAACAACTACTTACACTTTAACTGTAAATAAAAGTATTTGTAGCGATATTGATACTGTAATAGTAAAAGTAAATACTATTGAACCGGTAACAAGTCCGGATACAACTGAATGCGATGACGTAGAAATAACATTGCTTGCTTCCGGAGGAGTAAAATACCTCTGGAGTACTTCTGATACTATTTCTTTTATCAAAGTCAAACCAAATGTACCTACAACTTATTCTGTTACGATAACTGATATTAACGGTTGTTCTGCATCTAAAAACATAACTGTTAAAATATGTGATTTACTGAGATTCCCAAATGTTATTACTCCAAATGGGGATATTTATAATGATAAATTTGTAATCAAAAATAAGTCAGAAAATACCAAAGTTTATATCTTTGACAGATGGGGTAGAAAAGTATTCAGTAGTGATAATTATAAAGATGACTGGAATGCACAAGACCAGTCCGCAGGCACATATTTCTTTATTATTGAAACACAAACAGGTAATAAGAAAAACGGCTTTGTAGAAGTAATAAAATAAATTTTAGTGAAAACATTTAATCTGAAGACTCCTAACAGCAGAATATACATCTCAGAGAATGTTTTCTCTGAGATAAAAAAGTTTCTTAAAAGTAGCAATTACTCTAATGAAAAAATATTTATACTTGTTGATGAAAATACAATTCAGAATTGCCTCCCGGTTTTAATCAATGAAGTAGAGGAACTTAATAAAGCTGAAATAATTGAGATAGAAAGCGGTGAAGAAAATAAAACTATAGATATCTGCATTCAACTTTGGGAATCTCTTTCCGAACTTAATGCAAACAGAAAATCTCTTCTGGTTAACCTGGGTGGTGGTGTAATTGGAGATATGGGTGGTTTTATTGCTTCTACTTTCAAAAGAGGAATGAATTTCATAAATATTCCTACAACTCTTTTATCAATGGTAGATGCATCTGTGGGAGGCAAAACAGGGGTTGATTTAAATAATATTAAAAATATTATTGGCGTATTCAATGAGCCCCGGGCTGTATTTATAAATCCTTCATTTTTGAATACTCTGAGTCAACGGCAACTTCTATCGGGTTTTGCAGAAATCTTAAAACATGGTTTAATTGCTGATAAAAACTATTGGAATTTAATTACTTCATCCAATCCGGATTTTCATAATCCTGAATATATGTCAGATTTAATTTACAGATCTGTCGAAATTAAAAATGACATAGTTTTAAAAGATCCTCTTGAAAAAGACCTTAGAAAAATACTCAACTTCGGACATACTATCGGACATGCTATTGAAACTTTATCTTTGGAAAAAGACAAAGATCCTTTACTCCACGGCGAATCTGTAGCTATAGGTCTGATCTGCGAATCCTTTTTGTCTGTTAAATATACCAATTTGGATGAAGCTGCTTTATATTCAATTTCTTCTTCTATTAAGTCTCTGTATAAGCATTATCCTATCAATAAAAACCTTTATAATAAGTTGACGGATATTATGAAAAAAGATAAGAAAAATGAAAATCAAAAAATAAATTTCACTTTGCTAAAAGGTATCGGTAATGCTGAAATTAATATTAACTGCAATATTAATGATATTCATCAATCACTTGACTATTATAATAAACTATAATTTTCAGATAACTTTCAATTATTAAATAATTGTTTTTCTTCCTTGCTCAAATATTGTCCTTTATTACTTCTCCATTGATCTGGATAATTGGTGTATTTATTTTTGCAATAATTACAAAAAACAAAACTAAAAAAATCAAAGCATTTATAATAGGTTCAATTATGCTGATTTTCTTTACCAATATGTTTATTGTTGATGAATTTATGCGTGCATGGGAAGTCCCTTTGACTAAAGATGAAGCTTTGAAACCAAATTATGATGTTGGAATAGTTCTCGGTGGAGGTATGGTTACAAATGATCCAAGAAATAACAGACTAAGTTTTCGGATTAGTCCTGATAGAATCTTTCAGGCGATCAATCTATATAAGACTCACAGAATCTCAAAAATAATGTTATCAAGTGGCGAAGGTAGTATTATTGTTAAAAATAATGAAGCTTTGTTACTAAAGGAATACCTCACTGGAATAGGCATTCCCGAAAAAGATCTTATTATAGAATCAGAATCCCATAATACTCATCAAAATGCTCAAAATAGTTGCAAACTGATTAATAAATATTCTTACAAAAATATTTTACTCATTACTTCGGCATATCATATGAGAAGAGCTATGGCATGCTTTCATAAAGAAGGATTGTATCCTACACCTTATTGCGTTGACAAGTATGCTGGACCACGTAAATTTTATATTGACCATCTCTTATTGCCTAATTCAAAAGCATTAATTCTGTGGATTTTTCTATTGCATGAAATGATAGGATATACTACATATTTTTTTGCAGGGTATTTATGATTTTAACCTTGTATGAAAATATTTATACCTTTGTATAATGTTAGAATAATAGGATAAATGATTTTGATTTTGCATTCCCGTATTAGAAAAATTGTCTCTCTCAAAAGTTGCAGCTTATTTGCATTCCTTTTTACTTTATTTATTTATTCTTTTTCGTTTGAATCTGTCATTGCACAAAAGTCTCAAAATTTATCAATTAAATCAAAGATTGATACACTTAACTGTATTGATGAAAAGAACAGGAAACAAGGTACTTGGATAAAGTACTATTCAAATGGCAGAAAAAAATATGAAGGCAGATTTATTGATAATATTCCTGTAGGGACTTTCACTTATTACTATGATAATGGAGGAATAAAAGCTATAAATGAATATTTCAATAAAAGCAATTGCTCTCATGCTAAACTTTTTTACGAATACAATATCCTAAGTGCTGAAGGGTTCTATAAAAATAATAAAAAAGATAGTATCTGGAAATATTATGATGCGGAAAAACACCTCATTAAAGAAGAGTTTTACAGAAATAATAAAAGAAATGGTATCTGGAAGGTTTATTTTAATGATGGCAAACCTACAGAAGAAATGACATGGAAAGACAGTATACAGGATGGATATTGGAAACAATATTATGATAACGGCAATCTTAAATTCGAAATACCATTTACAAATGGGAAAATGTATGGGCATGCAAAATTTTATTTCCCATCAGGAAAGTTAAGATTAGAGGGCTCTTATAGAGCTAATATGAAAGAAAATACGTGGATATATTATAAAGAAAATGGCGATGTGCAAATCAGAACTCAATTTCATAAAAGCAAGGAAATCGAACAGCCTGAAATTAAACCTGTTGAACGTTAATATATATATATCCAGGATTATAGTGTTTCCACTATGCAATCTTTACATAAATGAATATCAACTCAGAAAATGAATAGTAACACTAAAGTTCTGATGGCAATGAGTGGTGGCATTGATAGCTCTGTTGCAGCTATGCTGTTGCGTGAACAAGGTTATCAGGTTATTGGAATCACAATGAAAACCTGGGACTTCTCAAGCAATAATTATTCTTCACGAAAGGAAACTGGTTGCTGCAGTCTTGATTCTATAAATGATGCTCGGGAAGTTGCTGTTAAATACGGATTTCCTCATTATGTACTGGATTTTAGAAATGAATTTAATGAACTTATTGTTAATAACTTTATTGAAGAGTATTTAGCAGGACATACTCCAAATCCTTGTGTAAGATGTAATACTTTTATAAAATGGGATGCTCTTCTGAAAAAAGCTGATCTCCTTGGATGTGACTTTATCGCAACAGGCCATTATGTTAAAATAAGACATGAAAACTCAAGATACATAATCTCAAAAGGTAAGGACGATTCTAAAGATCAGTCTTATGTACTTTGGGGTCTGACTCAGGAGAATCTTAAACGTACACTTTTTCCTTTAGGCAATTATTTAAAATCAGATATCCGCGAAATTGCCCGAAAAAATGGGTTCGATAATCTGGCTAAAAAAAGAGAAAGCTATGAAATCTGTTTTATACCTGATAACAATTACCGTTGTTTTCTGGAAAATAATATTCAAAATTTCAAAGAAAAATATCCTGAAGGAGTCCTGAAACTAATTGATGGAAAAATATTAGGTACGCATAAAGGATATCCCAACTATACTATTGGACAAAGGAAAGGGCTTGAAGTCGCTGTAGGGTATCCAATTTATGTAGTAGATATTGACCCTGTTACAAATACTGTTACTCTTGGCAAAAAAGATGATCTTCTGAAACAGGAATTATTTGTTAAAGATTTTAATCCCGTTAAATTTACTACCTTTACTGAACCTTTGGAAGTTCTTACTAAAATTAGATATAAAGATAAGGGAACTTATTCATCTATTGAACAATATAATAATCAAATTAAAGTAACGTTCTTCAATAAGGTATCTGCCATAACTCCCGGTCAATCAGCCGTTTTTTACGATGGTGATGATGTTGTGGGTGGTGGTGTAATTGTATAGTTTTAAAGATTATGAGAAAATATATCATATTTAATTTTAATGTGTTGATTATATCTTCTCTTTTTTTATTATTCTCATGCAAAAAGGATACTCTGGAAAACACTTCTAATGATGATAAGCTCTTTTTCCCTTCTAATATCGGACATTATGTAATTTACGATGTTGATTCTTCATATATTTTTCAGGGCAAATCAGTAAAAACTCATTTTCAGGTAAAAGAATTAATAGAATCCAATTTCCTGGATAATTCTAATCGTAATACTCAAAGAATTGAACGTTATATCAGGCTGAGTGACACGGCTAACTGGGTACTCAGCAGAGTATGGTATTCGAATTTAACGGCTTCTTCTGCCGAAAGAATTGAAGAAAATATGAGATATGTTAAACTTATCTTCCCGATTTCACAATGGAAACAGTGGAACAAAAATGTTTATGTCGATACTGTTAGTGAAATAAAAAGTCAATATACTTCAGTTTTTACTTCTTACAATGTTAATGGGATTAACTTTCCAAATACTGTAACAGTTTCTTTAGAAAATGATTCCAGTATAATTCATAAAAATTATAATATTGAGGTATATGCAAAAAATGTTGGTATGATTTATAGACAAATGATCTATTTGCGTAAAAAAATTGATGATAGTGGAAATTTCATATTTGACAGTGATAACGAATGCACATATAAAATTATAAATTATAATTAAAATTACTAAATTTGATGATTAAAAATAAGTTACAAATTCTGATTTTCTCTTTAATAATTCTCAGCTCTTTAATTACACATGCTCAAATAACAAGGATCAGTTCTCCATATTCAAGATTCGGACTTGGGGAAATGCAGAACACAAACTATTCTGGCAATTTCGGTATGGCAGGTATTGGTTATGGCTTCAGAAACAGTGCAAACGTTAATTATTTTAATCCGGCTTCATATACAGCTCTTGATTCTTCATCTTTTGTTTATGAAGCTAATATTTTCGGAACATTGACTCAAACCAGAACTTGGGATCTAAGCCAGAAATCTTCTTATGCTTCACTTGGTTCTCTGACTTTTGCTTTTCCGGTTACAGGTTGGTGGTACAGCAGTTTTGGGCTTTTACCTTATAGCAGTGTTGGTTATAAAATATCTGACATTAAATATCCTTCTGAAATTGGTCAGGTTACTTACAAATATGAAGGTGACGGTGGACTTAATCAAATATATATTGGCAATGCTTTCAAACTGAACAAACATCTTTCATTCGGATTTAATGCAGATTATATATTCGGATATATTAATGAAACTGAATCAGAAAATTACACCGATTTAAGTTTCATTAGTTTACAAAAGGTTAAGTCTTTAAGATTCAATCACCTTAATTTTAATCTTGGACTTCAGTATTATACTGATTTAAAAAATGATTTGAAACTTACTACCGGAGCAAGCTTTACTATACCTCAGCGAATTAATGCAATGCAGGATTTAGTTATAACTACATTCAAAGAAAATGAAACAAACTATTATGCAAAAGATACTATTGAAAATTCTACAGATAATAAAATATCTGTAAAAATGCCATTATATTTTGGAGCAGGATTTACATTACAAAAGAAAGATAAATGGATGATAGGCGTTGACTATACTTTTCAGAACTGGTCTGATTTTTCTATCGACCGGGTATCAGATAATCTTAAAGATAGTCATATTATTTCTGCCGGTGGTGAAATTATTCCTTCAAAAATCAGCAATAACTACCTGAAAAAAATTGCATACAGAGCCGGATTAAGTTATAACTTTTCTGACTTGTTGCTCAAAGATAAACGTATTAATGAATATGGTTTTTATTTAGGATTCGGATTCCCAATGCGCCGATCAAAATCTATGATAAATGTTGCATTTGAACTCGGCCGCCGCGGAACCACTGCCAATGGTCTTATAAAAGAAAATTTTGCTAAAGCAAATATTGCTTTTACTTTGCACGACAGATGGTTTATTAAAAGAAAATATGAATAACTAAAGACCTGTCAGCGTCCATAGGACCTGACAGCGTCAAAAATAAAATATAAATTAAAAGAACTGTCAGCGTTCGTAGGACCTGACAGCGTCAAAAATAAAATATAAATTAAAAGACCTGTCAGCGTTCGTAGGACCTGACAGCATCAAAAATAAAATATAAATTAAAAGACCTGTCAGCGTTCGTAGGACCTGACAGCATCAAAAATAAAATATAAATTAAAA